>DCSU01000164.1 GCA_002325785.1 Bacteroidales bacterium UBA1458
TCGATTGTCGATTTAATCAAAATTCGCAAATCGCAAATCGCACATCTTAGAGACTTTAAGGACTTTACAGACTTTCGACTTTACAGACTTTCAACTTCAACTCCCCCGGTGAGTATCCTTGCGCGAACCCCTTCATCACCTCCTCAATCCTCATCTGTAAGTGTTTCCGCCCGATATTGCCAATACTGCCGGTGTGCGAGTAATCAACAGTGTCGGGGAACCTGAAAGAACCCGACCCTGCCTTTCCTGCAACAGCCCGGTAGGCCTCCCTGAAGGGAACACCCTCGCGGACCATACGGTTTGCCTCCTCAACGGAGAAGATGTCGTTGTATTTATTATCTGCCATGATATCCTTCCTGACCAGCAGTCCTGCCAGTGCATACTGCATCACCCGGGTCAGTTCCATGATGCCTTCAAAGGCGTCAAAAATTATAGCCTTTAGCTCCTGGTAATCCCGGTTGTAGCCCGCAGGGAGATTGGTGGTCATCAGCGTCACCTCGCCGGGGAGCGCCTGAAGCCTGTTGCAGCGGGCCCTGATAAGCTCAAACAGGTCAGGGTTCTTCTTCTGCGGCATTATTGACGATCCGGTTGTCAGGTCGTCAGAGAGAGTGACAAACCCGTAACCCGGCGACATTAACAGGGTTACATCCGAGGAGAACCTTGCGAGCGTGTTCGCTGCCGAAGCGATTGCTCCGGTTACCTGTCGTTCAGTCCGCCCGCGACTCATCTGGGCATAGGGTGATGTTATTATCAGTCTCCGGAAGCCGAGCAGGGACGCTGTCAACTCGCGGTCGACCGGCAATGAGGTGCCGTACCCCGCTGCAGTCCCGAGGGGTGAAGCATCAGCGAGGGCTGCTGCGCCGGCCAGATTCTGCAGGTCATCGCAAAGGCTTTCCGCATATGAGGCAAACCATAACCCGAACGAGGTTACCATGGCTGCCTGCATGTGGGTGAAACCCGGCATGAGCACCGCCTCATGCTTCTCACTGAAATCCAAAAATATGTCTGCAAGAGACTTCAGCTCATGAGCCAACCGGTACGATTGGTGTCTTATATAAAGGTGAATATCCGTCAGCACCTGGTCATTTCGTGACCGTCCGGTGTGAAGCTTCCCGGCCGTCTCTCCTGCCAGGTCATGAAGGCGAAGCTCAACCCAGGAGTGAATATCCTCGTACTCCTTCCCGATGGAGAAATCGCTCTGCGCCGTCTCTTCAAAGAGACTGTCCAGGCCGGCAAGAAGCTGATTCCTCTCGCCGGCTGTGATCAGTCCGCATTTCTCAAGCATGACGGTCTGTGCCATTGACCCCACGATGTCATAAGGGGCCAGCCTCGCATCATAAAGCCTGTCGCGGTCACAGGTGAAGCTGATGATCGACTCACGCGTGGCGCTGCCTTTATCCCACAAGTGCATCAGCGTCAACTTTTTTCCTGGCAGCCTCCATAATGGCATGATGAGCCATTAGACGAATGGCATTAATCCGAATGAATCCAAGGCTGTCGGTCTGGTTGAATCCTCCTTCGATATCCATGCTTGACAACTCCTTATTATATAGTGAGGAGTGTGACTCACGACCTTCGATGATGACGTTACCCTTGTACAGGATCAAATGCACCACCCCGTCGATCACCTCCTGGCTCTTGTCCATTGCGGCCTTTAGGAACTCCATCTCGGGCGAGAACCAGAAGCCGTTATAGACGAGCTCGGCAAAGACCGGCGCCAGCATATTGCGGAGACGCATCACCTCGCGGTCCATTGCAATGCCCTCAATGTCCTTGTGAGCGGCATAGAGAATTGTAGCGCCGGGCGTCTCGTAAATGCCTCTGGATTTAATTCCTACAAACCGGTTCTCAACCATGTCAAGCAGACCGATGCCGTTTGCTCCTGCAATTTTATTCAGGTAAGTGAATAGCTCCAGGGGATCGCTGTAGCTTGAACCGTCATCCTTGTTAGTCACATTCACCGGAATGCCGTCTTTAAATGTGACAGATATATGTGTCTCTTTGTCAGGCGCATCCATTGGCATAACCATCTTTTGGAGAATTTCCTTCCCGGCGAAGTACAGCGGATCTTCAAGAATGCCTGCCTCATGGCTGATATGCATCAGGTTGTCGTCCTCGCTGTATGGTTTGGAGATGGAAGCCTTGATGGGGATTCGGTGACCGGCGGCATACCTGATCATGTCAGACCGGCCCTGGAACTGCGAGAGGAACTCCGGGTCCTTCCAGGGAGATATGACCTTTATGTCAGGTTTGAGGGCATAATAGGTCAGTTCAAACCTTACCTGGTCATTTCCCTTTCCGGTGGCCCCGTGTGAGACATAATCGGCGCCGTACTCAATGGCGGCCTCTATCTGCTTTTTGGCAATTAGTGGACGCGCCAGCGCTGTGCCAAGTAGATAGCGGTCTTCATATACGGCATTGGCCTTCACGGCCTGGAAGATGTAATCGGTGACAAACTCCCTCTTCAGGTCCTCAATTATCACTGATGATGCGCCTATGGCAAGAGCCTTTTCACGGACTGCCTCAAAATCGTCGTTCTGGCCCACGTCCGCCACATAGGCTACGACCTCGTATCCTTTGTTGATGAGCCATTTGAGTATCACGGAGGTGTCAAGCCCTCCGGAGTATGCAAGCATTACTTTTTTCATCGGTAGACTATTTATTTGAATTGGTCTGATGGAACCCGCATGTCTGGAATATTTATTCATGAATACTTGTGCATATTCTACATGCTGGTTTCACATCATTTTTTCGTTAATGTGTTTGACTGGAAAATTGTGCTGAGGCACTCTTCTATAGCCTCATTGCTTAGGTTATCACGCGGGATCAGCAGGATGGTGTCATCGCCGGCGACAGTCCCGGCAATCTCATACCGTCGCGCACGGTCAATCTTTATTGCCACTGCAGATGCATAGCCCGGAGGGGTATTTATGAGCAACAATCCTTTTGCCCAGGTCATGCCAGTTATCGCCTCCGTCTCCGTCCCGGGCAGCAACTCAGACGCTTTGTCTTCCTTGCCCGGCAGCATGTAGCGGTATCCGCCCCTGCCGTCGAAGCCCCTGCTGATCCCCATCTGCCTTAAATCGCGGGAGAGTGTCGCCTGCGTACACTTCATCCCTGCGCCCTCCATAAGCATAAGCAGATCCTCCTGCGAGGTGATCGCATTCTCCCTCACCAGCTTTTCAATCAGAATCAGTCGTGATGCTCTTGTCATATTGTATTTTTATTCATTATAAGTGCAAATATATACATTTTCTGATATGGCAAGTGCTTGGATGGTAAAAATTCTATAAAAAAAGAGGGCGTCCCGGTTTTGACCCGTGGCACCCTCAGTAAAAACCCGGTTTTAGTGCAATTTTATTTTACATCGTAGCTTTCAGGTAGTCCCAGGTTCTCCTTCAGTTTCCTGTTATGCTTCTGGGCATCCTTCGCTGCTTCGTCAACACTGTAGTAGTGGTGTGGATATTTCTTGTCCGCGCTCATAACGAATGCATAGCCAAAAACCCCTGAGACAATGCCAGCCGTAGCTACTCCAATCTCCCAGCCGGGAGGTGTTGTGCCGTCAGGATGAAGGAATGGTTTTTCAACCAGCATATCCACCAGGACAGGGCCGCCAATCAGCAATGCGCCGAGGAACATCCCCAGTCCCACATTCATCTGTCTTGTCACAGACTTGTTTATGGCTGCATATTTATTGATCACGTTCTGATTTTCGGCCAGGTTTGCCAGGCCGAGGTCGCCTATCTCTCTCACACCGCCCTGGATGATCTTGAAGTCGGAAACCTGTGAGGTGTTGGTTACTGATGAGGAGTAACCGTAATACCCGTAATATCCTGGGAACAGGGTGCTCGCGCCCTGTGTTGTGCTAACTGAGTTGGTTGAGAATATCACGTCAATTTTCTGCGCCTGGTATGCCTCGCGTTCCTTTGATTTACTTTCCATTATCTTCTCTGCCACCTGCCCGTCGTTTTTCACAAGCACCGTTGTAGTCTGGCCCGGATTGATGGTGATCAGTTCCCCGAAGATGCTCACCCCGTCCTTCATCACTTTCAGGTAATGATTACCTGCAGGTATGGAATTTACCACCTTCACGTCATCGCCCTGCTTGTTTTCGTCAAGATATAAAGAGGTCCCGGTAAATTCAGAGAAAATATTCAGTGTTCCGGTTCCTGTCATGGAAGAAGGTATACCCTGTGCCGCAGGCTGGTTGGTAGTTACAGCGGCAGGCTGGTTTGCAGTCGCTGCAACAGGCCGGGCTCCTTGTGCGGACGCATCTACCAGTACAGAGGTCACCTCGCCGGATGTTACGGTTACTATATTGCTGTAAACTTTTGCACCATCCCTGTTCAGAGCCTTCACGTAGTGAGTACCGGCAGCAAGGGTTATGGCCTGATAATCAGGATACTGAACTTCATCGACGTAAACCACAACCGGTTCTTCCGAGAATATCTTGAGAGTGCCTGTACTCTGGGCAGATGCAGCAGCAATGCCAAGCAGCAGGAAAATAGAAAGTGACGCAACAGTTTTCATATGCATGTTTTTGAGTAAGTCTAATTAGAAAAGTAATTGTCCCTGAATGATTTATTATAGTCATAATCGTGCAGCCTGAGCTTACGGGCCATGGCCTCGGCACTTAGGGGACCGCTGGTATAGATTGTTGCAGCCAAAGGTGCTGTTGTATAACCCAATGCAAGTATTATGTTGTTTCCGGTGCCAGGATCAGTCCAGTTATGAAATATCAGCGCTTTATTCCTTTTAAGTGCCTCGAGAATACGGCCGTCGTCCTCACTGTATCCGCTCAGGAAAATCCTTTCAGTTGTGTCAGGTTCCCCGTATAGTGTTGTCAGGTCATTGTACATTTTGTTGAATTCGGGGAACGGAACATCTTGTTTGCTCAGCTTGAGTTTGGAGTTCGCAATATAGAATGAAGGATAGCCGATAATGATCTGGAAAAGCTTCTGGTCGATGAATCTGCATTCTACTAAATATGCTGTTGATTCATATGGTATTGCATATACATAATATCCCTGGTTTCTCTGCAGTTTGGACGTCTTCTGACTCATTATCCTGTCCACCTCACTGGCTTCCATCCCGAATGCCAGTCCGAAAGCACCTGCCATATCAGCCGGCAGGTTGCCGTTTACCTGCCCTATATCAATTGTCTGCTTCGGAATTGCTGGAGCTTCCGGCACGTTAGAGGCATTTTCGCCGGTCTGTCCCGTATTACTGCTTTTGCCGTTACCCGGGTCCGACGGAGGCTGACCGTATGTAACACCAGCCTGTGACACCGGAGCCTGCGAAGCCGGAGCCTGCGCGGCCGATACCTTCGTGGCAGGCCTCTCTATCAGTACAGACGTTACCTCGTTAGCCTTCACAGATATAATATTACCGTAAACCCGGGCTCCGTCACTATTAATCGCCTTGACATAGTGAGTTCCGGGAACCAGCTTTATATCGGCGTACTGAGGATGATGTACATCGTCTACATAAACAACGAGGGGCTCATCAGTGAATATTTTAAGCGTCCCGGCAGGAGGCTGACCTGTTATGTTCAGCACGGTGAGCGGGATCAATAACAGAAGCAATGTTAGGTGTTTCATAGTTAAACCTGGTTCCATTGATTTTAAAAGGATAATATTCTGATTGGGGTTACATGAATCAATCCGGATACATAAACGGCAATACCTGTTCATTGTTACATAATGTTTGACCAACGTTATTATTTTAAATGGCAATAATCAGGTTTCAGTGAAGCAGTCACCTTTATCCTTTTGGAATCGCCGGTCATTTGATACTTGCGTGACGCCTCCACCTGATCAGTATGCCCGGTACATTGCAGACTTTTTATTGTATTTTTACAACCCAAACGGGAACGATGAAGGATGAAATAAAAAAGGTTCTGCTGCTTGGCTCCGGCGCCCTGAAGATAGGCGAGGCAGGCGAATTTGACTACTCCGGATCACAGGCACTGAAGGCTCTCCGCGAAGAAGGGATATTCACGGTACTTATCAATCCGAATATTGCCACCGTACAGACCTCCGAGAAGATTGCCGACAAGATATACTTCCTTCCTGTCACCCCGAAATTTGTGGAACGTGTTATTGAACGCGAGAAGCCTGATGGTATATTGCTTTCGTTTGGAGGGCAGACGGCTCTCAACTGCGGCACGGCTCTTTTCCGTGACGGAGTCTTTGAAAAGCACGGGGTGAAGGTGCTTGGCACCCCCGTGGAGGCTATCATGAACACCGAAGACCGTGAGTTGTTTGTCAGGAAGCTTGATGAGATAAGCGTCAAGACCCCACGGAGCATGGCCGTAACGACTGTGGATGACGCCCTGAAGGCCTCTGAGAAACTGGGTTTCCCTATCATTATCCGTGCAGCATATACCCTCGGCGGACAGGGCAGCGGGTTCTGTTCTGACACCGAAGAGCTCAAAGCCCTCGCGGCCCGCGCCTTTTCCTATTCTGGTCAGATACTCGTGGAAGAGTCTCTGAAAGGCTGGAAAGAGGTTGAATATGAGGTGGTTCGCGACCGGTTCGACAACTGCATTACAGTGTGCAACATGGAGAACTTTGATCCGCTGGGAATACACACCGGCGAGAGCATAGTTGTGGCTCCCTCCCAGACTCTTACTAACAGCGAGTATCACAAGCTCAGGGAGCTGTCGATAAAGATCATTCGCCACGTGGGTATCATAGGCGAATGTAATGTCCAGTATGCCCTCGATCCCAATTCAGAGGACTACCGTGTCATTGAGGTGAATGCCCGTCTCTCCCGTTCCAGCGCCCTTGCGTCAAAGGCGACAGGCTACCCGCTCGCCTTTATCGCAGCCAAGCTGGCCCTGGGATATGGCCTCCACCAGCTGAAGAACTCTGTCACAAAGACTACCACCGCATGCTTTGAACCTGCGCTGGACTACATAGTATGCAAGATACCGCGCTGGGACCTGAACAAGTTCCAGGGTGTTGCCCATGAGATTGGCAGCAGCATGAAGAGTGTGGGTGAGATCATGGCCATCGGTCGTACCTTCGAGGAGGCCATTCAGAAGGGTCTCCGAATGATAGGGCAGGGCATGCACGGTTTCGTCAGTAACCGCAATCTCAGCTTCAGTGACATCGAGAAGGAGCTCTCAGAACCAACTGACATGCGGATCTTTTCCATCGCCGAAGCACTGGAGAATGGAGTGGATATTGACCGGATACATGAACTCACGCGGATAGACCGCTGGTTTTTGTACAAGCTCAAGAACATAGACAACATCAAAAAACAGCTTGAGGCCTGTGATACTCTGGAGAGTCTCTCTGACAGGGAGCTACTTCATGCCAAGATTAACGGGTTCAGCGATTTCCAGATTGCACGGCACGTTCTCAAGCCTGACAGTCGTGCCAGCAATGATGCCATGCTGAGAGTCCGCCTTCATCGCAAGAGCAGGGGCATTGTGCCTTATGTCAAGCAAATTGACACCCTTGCCGCCGAGTACCCTGCCGTGACCAACTATCTCTATATGACCTACAGCGGGATGGAGCACGACATATGGTACGAGAACGACAAGCGTTCAGTGATAGTGCTGGGCTCCGGCGCCTACCGAATTGGCTCCAGCGTGGAATTCGACTGGTGTTCGGTCAATGCTATAAATACCATCAGGCGAGAGGGATTGCGCGGGGTGATGATAAATTACAATCCCGAGACTGTCAGCACCGACTATGACATGTGTGACAGGCTGTACTTCGATGAGCTCTCATTTGAGCGTGTGATGGATATCATTGACCTCGAGACACCGCGCGGAGTAATACTTTCGATGGGCGGACAGATACCCAATAACCTGGCGATGAGATTGCACAGACAGGGAGTGCCTATTATGGGGACGCCTCCGGAGTCGATCGACAGGGCTGAGGACAGGCATAAGTTCTCCTCTATGTGCGACATGCTTGGTGTTGACCAGCCGCGCTGGAGGGAGCTACTAAGCTTTGAGGAGATTGACAGGTTCATTGAAGACATAGGGTTCCCGGTGCTTATCCGTCCCTCCTATGTGCTATCGGGGGCGGCGATGAATGTGGTCTCCAACCGCAGCGAGCTGGTTCATTTCCTGGAGCTGGCCGCCAGCATCTCGAAGGAACACCCGGTGGTAGTGTCGGAATTCATTGAGTATGCCAAGGAGATAGAGATTGACGCTGTGGCCTTCTCGGGGGAGATAGTGGCATATGCCATCAGTGAACATGTGGAGTATGCCGGGGTTCACTCAGGCGATGCAACCATTGTCTTTCCACCGCAGAAAATCTACTTTGAGACGGTTCGCCGGATAAAGCGTATTACCCGCGAAATAGCCCGTGAGCTTAATATCTCCGGACCTTTTAACATACAGTTTCTTGCCCGAGATAACGACATCAAGGTCATTGAGTGCAACCTTCGAGCCAGCCGGAGCATGCCCTTCGTCTCGAAGGTGCTTAAGACCAACCTGATTGAGCTGGCGACTAAGGTGATGCTGGGTGTACACTGGGAGAAGCCACACAAGTCGGTCTTTGACCTCGACTATGTAGGTGTCAAGGCGTCGCAGTTCAGTTTCTCGCGACTGGCAAAGGCTGACCCGGTACTGGGAGTGGATATGGCTTCGACCGGTGAGGTGGGATGTATCGGCGACAGTTTTTTTGAGGCGTTGTTGAAGGCGATGTATTCTGTCGGTTACCGGATGCCTGAGAAGGCTGTTCTGATATCATCAGGCCCCGCCAAGGCCAAGGCCGATCTGCTGGAGGCGACGCGGTTGTTGCAGCGGCGAGGGTTAAAGCTGTATGCCACCCGTGGCACGCAGCAGTTCCTGGCTAATGCCGGGGTGGAGGCGGAGGTGGCCCACTGGCCAGACGAGCAGGCGACGCCCAACACTGTGGAGCTCATAAAGAAGAGAGTGGTAGATCTTGTCATCAACATCCCAAAGGACCTGTCGGCCACGGAACTGAACAACGACTACCAGATACGGCGCAGCGCGGTCGATTACAACATACCGCTCATCACCAACGCGCGGCTGGCATCTGCATTCATCCATGCCTTCTGCAGCGTGCCGGAGAGTGAGATGGAGATTAAGGCATGGGATGAGTATTGATCAGACAATAGGCAGTAGGCAGTAGGCAGTAGTGAAGGTTAAGGGTTAAGGGTTAAAGTATTGGCCAGACAGTTTGGGAATAATTATGAATTCACAATTTATTGTCAGATTCTTCTGACCTTCTGACTTCAGACCTTTTGATCTTTGGACTTTCGACTTTAAATAAGACAAATGATAACAATTAGAAAAGCTGCCCCCGAGGATGCCGGGGCAATAATAAGGTTCCAGCAGGCGATGGCTATGGAGACGGAAGGGCTTGAACTGAAAAGCGAAGTGATAACCGGAGGTGTCATGGCTGTTTTTCACGACAATAAGAAAGGAGAGTACTATGTGGCTGAGGAGAACGGGGCCATTGTGGCCTCGCTGATGATCACGTACGAGTGGAGCGACTGGCGTAACGCCAATATCTGGTGGTTTCAGTCGGTCTATGTGATACCTGAATACCGTCGCAAAGGAGTATTCAGGATGATGTATGCCCATGTAAAGAAAGAAGGTATTGCCCAGGGTATCGCCGGGTTGCGCCTCTACGTGGAGTCGGAGAACCTCCGTGCACAGAAGACCTACGAGGCTATGGGGATGAACGGGGCACACTACCGGACGTTTGAGTGGATGGCGTAACAGCCAGTCGGCAGCCGTTGCATTTATTTGATTTTATGGACTTTAAAGATTGTGTACTGAAGAGTGAGGACTGTGAACTGAGGAACATGACTGACATTACGATTATAAGATAAAGATGTACTGGCTGATTTTACCGGTGGCTTTGTATTCAATTGGGATATTCATCTTATGGGTGGTTTTACGGCGTGTACGCTATGACTCCCTGTCAACTGCCACACCCCAGCCCCGGGTTACCGTTGTGGTGGCAGCCCGGAACGAGGAGAGAATTATCACCCCACTGCTGAAAAGCCTGTCGCAGCAGGATTACCCCGCGGACCTTCTGGAAATTATAATAGTAAATGACAACTCCACCGACAGGACACCCATCGTTGTAAGTGAGTTCATAGAAACCCTGAAGAGACAGAGCGCCGTGAATTTGCGACTGATTTTCAACCCGTTCCCGGGGAAGAAGCGGGCAATAAGATACGGTGTTGAGAAGGCGTCGGGAGATCTGATACTGACTACTGACGCCGACTGTATTGTCGGGCCGGGGTGGGTCAGCGCTCACGCGGCGGAGTACGGCTCCGGAGTTGAGAACGCTCAAGCCGGCGATGGCAGGGCGGGGAGCGCTGACATGATCCTGGCGGAGGTTTACCATGGACCCGGGAAGGGTTTTACCTCACGTTTTGGCATGTTTGAGTTCTCAGCGCTGCAGGCGATCACCGAGGCAGCGGTTATTGCAGGGCATCCGGTTATGTGCAATGCGGCGAACATGTCGTTCCGGAGGGATGTCTACCTCAGTCATGCCGGGGAACTGCGCGAGGGGCTGCCCTCGGGTGATGATATCTTCCTGATGCATGCCATCAAGCGTGCCGGGGGCACGATCGGGTATGCAGGCAGCAGTGCGGCGGCGGTGGAGACCGCTACCGCGATCACGGCTGCGGCCCTCTTGCGCCAGCGTGCCCGCTGGGCATCCAAAACATACTGGTACAGTGACGCTGCCACCCTCACCCTCGCCGCAGCCACGGCGGCGTGCAACGCCGCCGTCACCGCCGCCGCAGTGGCCTCAATCATATCTGTTTCACACCTCCCGATCCTGACAGCCATGTACG
>DCSU01000071.1 GCA_002325785.1 Bacteroidales bacterium UBA1458
AAAGACAGTGACAGCTGACGAGGCCTATATAATAAGTTCCATCTATGATCCTAACGATGAGATTGTAGTCGGTTATGGCAGGGGTCTGATGCAGTCATACCGCGAGTTGCTGACTGTAGAGAACATTGCTGTCATGACGGAATATCTCAAGACACTGGTTGTGGATGCCAATTAACTGGTCATATGTAACAATGATTGCTGAGCTCACAAAGTGGAAGCTCTCACTGGCCGTTGCCTTCTCTGCCGTGACCGGATACCTTGTTTTTGCGGGTGATGCCGGAGGCAGTCTGGTTGTGGTTGCCACAGGAGTTTTTCTTCTGTCATCCGGTGCTGCGGCTCTAAACCAGTACACCGAGAGAAAGAGTGATGCACTCATGGCCAGGACCGCCGGCAGACCCCTCCCCTCCGGCCGGATGACTCCGGGCACAGCTGCCGCAGTGGCTATTATCATGCTTGTTGCAGGCTCACTCGTGCTATGGTTCAGCGGTCTTGTGCCTTTGATACTAGGGCTGGCCAATGTGCTCCTTTACAATTTAGTCTATACGGGACTGAAAAAAGTTACCGCTTTTGCCATTATCCCCGGAGCTCTGGTGGGCGCCGTCCCCCCCCTGATAGGTTATACGGCCGCAGGCGGCGGGGTGACTGACACTGTTATTATTCTGTTTGCCCTCTTCATGTTCCTCTGGCAGATGCCGCATTTCTGGCTGCTGCTGGTGAGATACGGCAGTGAATATGAAAAAGCCGGCATCAGGACAATATACGGTTCAATGAGTACCGGACAGATAAACCGGCTGGTGCTGCTGTGGATAACTGGTTCATCACTGTTGCTCTGGATACTTGCAGGTATGTTTATGCCCTTTAAAGTACCTGTAGCAGTTTTGTTGCTTGTACTTAATATTGCCTTTATTGCTGCTTTCGCGAGGATAATTAAGGTATCAGATGCTGAAGGCAGATCAAGAAATGCATTTATACTTATTAATTCCTTCTCGCTGCTGATCATGATTATCCTCATAGCGGTTTCGTGAAACCTCTTATCCGCGAAGGTTAACCTGGCATATTATTTCACGGCTGCCGGAAGGAGGCAATTCCGGTTTCATGGACTATTTCTGTCCGACCCTCCGGTTTTCAACAGGGGCAGGTCATTTACGGCAATTATGCTAACTTTATTGGCTCATAAAAGAAATATCACAGACTATGAAAAAGTCGCTCTCCCTATTACTGATGATGTTCATGTTTATCACAGTATGGTCTCAACCCTGTACGCCGGATCTGATAGACAAGATTGCCGGGCAGACGATGGAGGCTTTCAATGTGCCTGGCATCGCCGTTGCGGTGGTCAAGGATGACAAGGTTGTTCACATGAAGGGTTACGGTGTCAGCTCTATCTTAACCGGCAAAAAGACCAACGAAAACACCCTCTTCGCCATTGCCTCCAACTCAAAGGCCTTTACGGCTGCTGCCCTCGGGATTCTTGTCGATGAGGGGAAGCTCAGGTGGGAGACGAAGGTGATAGACGTCATCCCGGAGTTCAGGCTGTACAATGCATATGTCACGGAGGACTTCAACATAAAGGATCTCCTTACGCACCGAAGCGGCATGGGGCTGGGCGCAGGCGACCTCATGCTGTGGCCCGACTCCTCATCCTTTACAAAGGAGGAGATCATACACAACCTGAGATACCTGAAGCAGACCTCCTCATTCCGGACGAAGTACGACTATGACAATCTGCTCTACCTGGTAGCCGGCGAGGTTGTGGCCAGGGTCTCCGGGAAGAGCTGGGAGCAGTTTATCGAAGAGCGTATTATGAAACCGCTGGGGATGGATAGTTCATCAGCCTCGCCCGGCAGGGCTATCGACAGATCGAATATGATTGATGCCCATGTGCCGGTCAACGGTGTGCTCCAGGTGGTACCCATGTATGAAAGTGACCTGCTCAATCCGGCCGGAGGCATAATCAGCAGTGTGGCTGACATGACAAAATGGGTGATGATGCAGCTTAACAGAGGCAAATACGGCGAAAACCAGGGCAAGCAGATGCTCTCCGAAAAGACCCACCGGGAGATGTGGACGCCGCAGACTATAATTCCGGTCAGGTCAGCAGGACCATACAGGAGTCATTTTGCGGCCTACGGACTTGGGTGGGGGCTTACTGATGTCAGCGGATACCTTCAGGCATCGCACACTGGCGGACTGGCTGGGGTAGTGACTCAGGTGACACTTATCCCCGAACTGAAACTGGGAATCATTGTATTCACCAACCAGCAGGAAGGGTCAGCCTTTACCGCTATCACAAACACCATCAAGGACGGTTACCTCGGAGTCACAGGAAACGACTGGGTTAAGACACTAAGTGCCAATGTTGAGAGGAACAGGGACGAAGCAAAGAAGATAACCGATGAGATATGGACAAAGGTTGAGGCGAACCGTTCAAAAACAGACGCACCCGTCGATAATTCAACCTACGCCGGAACCTACAGTGACAAATGGTTCGGAGACATAGTAATCGCCGAAGAGGAAGGCAAACTGCGCATCAGGGCTGTCAAATCGCCCAGACTTCGGGGCGACATGCTATACTATACCGGCAACACTTTTATTGTCAAATGGGATGACAGATCGATGGATGCCGACGCATACGCGATCTTCACCCTGGACAAAGAGGGAAAGGCTGCCGGATTCACCATGGAGGCCATCTCGCCGCTGACCGACTTTAGCTATGATTTCCATGATCTCAGTATGAAGAGAAAGTGAAACAGATGAAAAGACTGGTTTCCCTGCTTCTCATGTCAGCGCTGGTTTTCGCCGCTGCGGGGCAGCCGCTTTCCACCAGGCAGATAAACAGACTCACGAAGAGGGTGATGAAGGAGTTCAGCGTCCCGGGTATCGCCGTGGCGGTTGTTAAGGATGACACGATACTCCACATGAAGGGATACGGGGTGAGGTCAATCGCTACCCGGCAGAAAACGGATGAGCATACACTCTTCGCAATAGCATCCAACACCAAAGCCTTTACGGTGGCTGCCCTCGGCATCCTTATCGATGAAGGTAAGCTCACCTGGGAGACGAAGGTCATTGACATCATTCCGGAGTTCAGGCTCTACAATGCTTTTGTCACGGAGGATTTCAACATAAAGGACCTGCTGTCACACCGCAGCGGACTGGGCGAAGGAGCCGGGGACCTGATGTCATGGCCTGATTCAGCCATGTTCACCACCGCCGAGATAATTTACAACCTGAGGTACCTGAGGCAGACATCGTCATTCAGAACAAAGTATGACTATGACAACCTGCTGTACATTGTTGCCGGTGAGGTTGTTGCGCGTGTTTCGGGGATGAGCTGGGAAGAGTTTGTGGAATCACGCATAATGGAGCCCCTGGGGATGGACGGATCATCTGCATCATTCAAAAGGCTGAAGGACCTGACGAACATAATCGATGCACATGTACCGGTTGAAGGAAAGCTGCAGTTAGTGGCAAAGCAGGAGGGCAAGATTCACAACTCGGTGGGTGGAATCTACAGTAATATCAGCGATCTGAGCAAATGGGCCATGCTCCAGATGAACCATGGCAGGTACGGAAAAAATCTTGATAAGCGCATCTTTTCAGAAAAGGTGCACCGGGAGATGTGGACACCTCAGACAGTCAGGAGTGTCAGCGGCGACTCCCCGTACAGGACAAGTTTCGCCACATACGGTCTCGGATGGCACCTCACTGATATAAATGGCAACCTGCAGGTTTATCATACCGGAAGTCACGCCGGAATAGAAACCAGGGTGACCCTCCTGCCCGAGATGGGGCTTGGAATCATCGTACTGACCAACCAACAGGAGGGAGCAGCACACCAGGCCATCACCAACACCATCATGGACGGTTACCTGGGTATCAGGGATATTGACTGGATCGGGAAGCTTAAGGAGAAAATGCTGAAGGATAAAATCGAAGCAAAAGAGATCACTGACCGTGTGTGGGCAACGGTTGAGGCCATGAGAAGTGAGTCGTCCGCGGATATCGACACGCGGGCCTTTACCGGGACCTATGCCGATGCGTGGTTCGGTGATGTGGTCATTTACGCTGAGAATGAAAGGCTGCGGATCAGGGCTGTGAAGTCACCAAAGCTGAGGGGTGAGATGTTCCACTTCACCGCCAATACATTCATCGTTAAGTGGGATGACAGGTCAATGGATGCGGACGCATTTGCAGTATTTGCTCTTGACCGGGAGGGAAAACCGTCGGCAATAACCATGGAGGCAATCTCGCCGCTGACTGACTTCAGCTATGATTTTCACGACCTGGACCTCAGAAGAAAGGATTCCGGGTTATAATCCGATTCGCCCTTTAATTAAAAATGGCAGAGAAACTCAAATATTCCGGACAGTACCCACTGCCAGTGAGGAAACCGCCAGCCGGTGACGGGTATGATATCTACCCCTCATTCAACATAGGAGATGGGAAGATCCATGCCGGATTTGCTTCCCTGGTGCCGCTGATTATAGAAACAGGCACAGTGATAATTGATGGTTATGCAGGCATCCTCTGGGGTCTTCTGGAGCAACAGATAATCAATGAACTGAATAATGAAGGTATTTCGGTCAGGTTCATTAATGCATCAGAATATCTCAAGCCGGAACAGGAGATCAGGGAGATGACTGCACCTTATGCAGGAGACGGTGATCTGCTCTTCGGAACAAGTTGCGACCTTCAACTCGGCAGTTTCTTCAGGATGCCGGATATGAATGATCTAAGGCCTGATCCGGATTATGGTGTAAATATCATCTCAGGCACCGGGGCAGCGCTTGCCGGCTGGCAGGGGTTGCTGATCTATGCAGACCTGCCGAAGAATGAGCAGCAATACAGGGCGCGTGCCGGGGCCATCACAAATCTTGGAATGGTCAGGCCTGAACCGGCAGGCATGATGTACAAGCGTTCATATTTCATCGACTGGCCGGTGCTTAACCGTCACAAAAAGGAGACATTACCCCTTATTGATATAATTGTGGATGCCCAGAGACCCGGTGAACCGGTATGGATGGAAGGCAGGGTGCTGAGGGAAGCACTGGCAGAGATGAGCCATCACCTCTTCAGGGTCAGGCCATGGTTTGAACCGGGCCCGTGGGGCGGAACATGGATAAAGGANNCTGAATCCGGATGTTCCTAACTACGCCTGGTCATTCGAACTGATTTCGCCGGAAAACGGGCTGCTGCTAGAGAGCTCATCCATACTGCTGGAGGTCTCCTTTGACTGCCTGATGTATGTAGGGGCACAAGAAGTTCTGGGGGACTGTCACGGGCGGTTCGGCACAGAATTTCCGATACGGTTCGATTTCCTTGACACATTTGACGGCGGCAACCTCTCCGTTCAGTGTCATCCGCGGCCTGAGTACACCAGGGAACATTTCGGGGAACACTTTACACAGGAGGAATCCTACTATATACTGGATTCAAAGGATGACGCATTTGTGTACCTGGGTTTTAAGGAAGCAACAGACCCAGTGGAATTCATCACTGCCCTGAAAACAAGCGCCGGCACCGGTAAGCCTCTTGAGGTTGACCGGTACGTTCAGAAGCAAGCATCTGCGAAGCATGACCTTTTCCTGATACCTTACGGGACAATTCACGGTTCAGGGAAGAACAACATGGTGCTGGAGATAAGTACAACACCCTATATTTTTACTTTCAAGATGTATGACTGGCTGCGTGCGGACCTGAACGGAAGGCCCCGCACCCTCAATATAGACAGGGCTGCGGAAAACCTGTACTTTGACAGGAAAGGCGATTATGTAAAAGAAAATCTTAAATCCAGGCCAGTATTGGTTAATGCAGGTGATGACTGGCAGCTTTGGCACCTGCCCACCCATGAGACTCATCTTTATGATGTGATGAGGTACAATTTCAGATCATCCGTTGCTATAGCCACCGGAAACAAATGTCTGGTGATGAACCTGGTGGGTGGAGGAAGTATAATTGTTGAGACCCGGAGAGGTCTCAGGCAGAAGGTCAGTTACGCTGAGACCTTCGTTATTCCCTCTGCAGCGGAAAGGGTCACCGTTACAAATAATTCAGAATGTGAAGCTATGTTGGTAATGGCATATGTAAAATAAGAGACAGGCAGTATGAAGAAAAATATCCTTTTACTGGCATTTTTGCTTACGGCAGTACCGGCAATAGTCAGCAGCCAATCGCTCTTCACTCCGGATGATCATATCCTGAACGGGTTTTCAGCAAAGGTCTCCGGACTGGACTTTGAGTATCACTCATGCATTCCGGGACTTCGTGAGAGTATCCTTGTACGGGCGACAGGCGGCAAGGATAAGATGGAATGGGAGACGGCCGCTGTTCCGGACAGGATATCAGAAAGATATGCGGCATTTGTCTGGATTGCTGCCCTGGGGTCGGGTCCAGGCAGTGCAGAAATGGATCTGGCCGTAGATGGGGAACACTATGTTTCTTTTTTTACTGACGGCCGCAAATCGTGGGATATTGTGGGCGGTAATGGATCAACACTGAGCTTCAGAGCAGTGATGACTGACCAGCACGGAGACCATCACGGTTATATGATACTGCGCCTGCCCTCCGGCAGTGTGCCTAAGGGCAGGCCGCTGAAGATCACTGTCACTGGCAGTGCAGCAAACCTCAGTTCATGGTATATGNNCCTTCCGCAAGCCGGTGGAGACAGGCGTGACACTGAATCCCTTCCCTGCCATCCTGAAGAATGAGGGCAATCCCAGGCAGCTTGTTGAGGCGGGCATATTCTGGTTCGGCAACCCGGAAGAGGCCCGGTTCCATGCAGACGGGAAGCTGATACAAACCGCCATGCTAAACTTCGGATACAACGCCGTAAACCTTGGTCTGCCTGAAGTCAGGAAGCCCACCAGGGTCAGAATGAAGGTTACAGCCGGCGATTTCAGCCTCGCGAAGAGCATTACCCTTGAGCCGGTAAGAAAATGGAAAGTCCGTTTTATCCAGCATGCGCACACAGACATCGGTTACACACGCTCGCAGACGGAGATACTGGCAGAGCACCTTCGGTACATCGATTATGCCCTGGACTACTGTGATGCCACAGATGGTTTCCCGGATAATGCAAAGTTCCGCTGGACCTGCGNNATATCTTAAATGCCGTCCGCAGAGCCAGATAGACCGTTTACTTAAACGAATAAAAGAGGGCAGAATTGAGGTAACAGGAATGTATTTCAATTTTGACGAGATCCCTGATGAGCAGATACTTGCAGCGTCGCTTAAAGCCGTAAGCAGGATCAGGGAGCATGGAATTCCGGTCACTCTGGCCATGCAGAATGATGTGAACGGCATCGGATGGTGCCTCAACGATTACTATGACGGGCTTGGCGTGAAGTACCTCAACATGGGAACGCACGGTCACAGGGCGCTGATCTGTTTTGACCGGCCTACTATGTTCTGGTGGGAGTCTCCTTCCGGTAAAAGGATGCTTACCTTCAGGGCGGAACATTATATGACCGGCAACACAGTCATGGAGGTGCAGTCAGGTGATATTGACAAGTTCAGCAACAACCTGCTGAATTACCTTATCAGTCTCGGATCAAAGGGTTATCCCTACAATGAAATGGCAATTCAGCACTCAGGCTATCTGACAGATAACTCGCCTCCCTCAACAAGCATGAGTGATATGATCACCAGGTGGAACGAGATCTTTGAATGGCCACAGCTTACCACCTCAACCGCCGGTTCGTTCTTCACGGCGATGGAGAAGGACCATGGCAGCGAGTTCCCTGTCATCCGGGGGGCCTGGCCCGACTGGTGGACGGACGGGTTCGGGGCATCAGCGCGTGAGGTGGCGGCCACCCGAAGTGCCGCTGCATCTCTCATGGCAAACAACGGAGCTCTCTCAATGGCCGCGATAGCCGGAATAAGACTGCCGGATGAGACTACAGATGATATTGATCTGGCCAATGAGGCTCTGCTCTTCTACACAGAGCATACTACAGGCTATTCAGAGAGCGTTCGCGAGCCCTACAGCCAGCCAACGATGGAGCAGCGGGCACTTAAGGAGTCGTATGCCTGGGAGGCCACCAGAAGGACAGCCTCGCTGGGAGAAGCAGCCCTGGGGCTGATGCAAAGCTACTTCAGAAATGCAGAGGAGCCTTCAATCGTTGTGTTCAACACTCTGAACTGGGATAGATCCGGACTGGCCACGGTATATATTGATCATCAGATCGTTCCGCGTGGAATGAGTGCAGGCATTTACGATCAGGATGGCAACAGGCTCCTGACCCAGCCTCTCTCCTCCAGGTCTGACGGCACATACTGGGCAATATGGTTTGATGAGGTACCGGCATTCGGCTTCAGAAAGTATCTGATCAAGCCGCAGGAAGACCCGGATGACAGTACTATCCTCCTGCCCCCTGGAGAGATTGAGAACCGATGGTACAGCCTGAAAGCTGACATTACCAACGGTACCATTGCTTCGCTCTTTGACAAAGAATTGTCGCTTGAGCTTATTGACAGGGAAGCGCCTCATGCCATGGGTGAGTTCATCCTTGAGCAGCTTGGCAACAGGGCGCAGATGGAGAGCAGGATGCTGAATGATTTCACTCGAAAATCGCTTGACACCGTTTGGATTGAATCAGCAACTGCCGGTAAAATCTGGACCAGTATAAGGTTCTGTGCGGAGACAGAGACGGCAATAGGTCCGAGGGGTTTCACATTTGAAATCAGGCTTTTCAACCACACAAAACGGGTTGACCTGGCCTACTCAATAGTTAAAAAGAGTATTACCGATCCTGAAAGCTTTTATATCGCCTTTCCCTTTGCTGCGGAGAAAGGGAAGCATTTTACCGAGGTGGCCGGGGGCGTGATTGAGACAGGCAAAGATCAGATAAAGGGATCGTCGAACGATTGGTACACGGTGCAGAACTTTACTGCAGTGCGCAATGATGAGATGCAGATCGTTCTCGGGTGCGCTGAGATGCCGCTGATGCAGTTCGGCGCCATAAACACCGGAAGGTACCAGGCGGGAGCCCTGCCGCAGACAACCCATATCTACTCATGGCCCATGAACAACTACTGGGTCACCAATTTCAATGCAGACCAGCGCGGAGGACATTCATGGACCTATTACCTGACATCGTCCGGGGATGCTGGGAACAGTTTTGCAACACGCTTCGGCTGGGGTGCCAGGGTACCAATGCTGACACGGGTGTTGCCAGGTGGCGGAGCCGGTGATGATATGTGGCAAGGGTCATTTATCAGCGGCTGGCCCTCAGAGGTATTACTTGTGAATGCCAGGCCCGGTGACGGAGAGGGGAAGTCACTGATCATTCAGCTGCGTGAGACAGGCGGCACCGCAACAACACTAGCACTGAAAAACGGCCTTACGGGCACGCCCTTAAACATCACTGAGGTTGATGTCACTGGCAGGCAGGTGGTCAATCCTTCAACAAAGATTTATCCGCTTGAAACCAAATTCTTTAAAATTATACTACCTTGACCCTACGGTTAACAAGTTGAATCATTCCGGAAGAGAATCAACATATCAAAGCACAGTTATATGCGTACAGCCCTTTACAATGCAGTATTTTTCACCGGGAGAGAATTGGTCAGGGACAAGGTTCTGCTAACCGAAAACGATTCTATTACAGGTTTTGAGGATCACGCGGTTGTTGCTGGCGACGTGACACAAATTGACTGCAAGGGAAACCTTGTTATGGCAGGGCTGGTTGACCTGCAGATTGCAGGAGGCGGCGGATATCTTTTCTCTGCCAGTCCGACGGCGGAGGCACTGGCAGCCATAACCCGATCGATAATATCCACTGGAACAACAGGGTTTCTCCTGGCATTGCCCACCAACAGCACAGAAGTCTACAATGAGGCTTTCAGGATTGTCAGTGTCAACCCCTACCCTGCCATGCTGGGTCTCCATCTTGAAGGTCCGTATATAAGTCTGGCAAAGAGGGGTGCTCATTCGAAGGAACTGATCAGAAAACCCACGGCAGAGAGCGTGAATGAGCTTCTCAGCAGTGCCGGGGGCCTCATCAGGATGATGACTGTTGCACCGGAGGTATGCACCGCTGAGATTATCAGTCTCCTGAAAGAGCATGGGATTACCGTTGCCGCCGGTCACAGCAATGCCACCTTCAGGGAGGCATCGCGGGGTTTTGACATGGGCATTGATACCACAACCCATCTCTTTAATGCAATGTCACCCATTCATCACCGTGACCCGGGGTTGCCGGGAGCGGTTTTCAACTCTGACAGTGCCTGCGCAAGCATTATTGCAGACGGAATTCATGTCGACTACACCATGCTTGCCATAGCGAAGAAAATTATGAAGGAGAGGCTCTTCCTGGTGTCTGATGCCGTTGAGGAGAATTACACCGGGGCATATCAGCACGTCAGGCAACATGACCGCTATACCCTGCCGGACGGAACTCTCTCAGGAGCAAGGCTGACCATGCTTGATGCGGTGAGAAACTGCGTCAGCCATGCCGGCATAGATCTTTATGAAGCGATCAGGATGGCAACACTCTATCCGGCACGGCTGATCGGGGCAAGTGACAGGGGTGTAATTGCCCCCGGTGCAAGGGCTGAACTGATAATGACTGACGACAGCCTGAGGCTAAAGGGAATATTTTATAACGGGAAGATGCAACTTCAAAACTGATATCATGGCATTACTGGGAATAGACCTAGGAGGAACAAAGGTTGCTTTCGCGCTCTTCGACCGCGAAGGCAATATATGGGAAAAGGAGACCTTAACCCTTGATAACCGGAAGGGTACAGAGGTAGGGCACCTGATCAAAGTAACTGCAGCGCTGATGTTGGCCAAGGCTGCCAGGCAGGGCGATGTGGTTGATTCCGTGGGTATCTCGGTGCCCGGAATCAGCCGACGGGAGAGAGGAACGGTATGGGCTCCTAATATACCGGGATGGGATGACTATCCGCTGTTAAAGGAGATAAGGACTGTCACCGAAGATATACCTGTCATAATTGAAAGTGACAGGGCCTGTTACATCTCAGGTGAGATATGGAAAGGTAACGCACGCGGATGCAAGGATGCCATCTTCCTGGCCGTGGGTACGGGGATAGGCGCAGGCATTATTGTTGAGGGCAACATACTGCGAGGGTCTCATGACATTGCTGGAGCTATAGGCTGGATGGCCCTGGCAAGAACCTTCAGGAGCAAATATACAATATGTGGCAACTTTGAATACTATGCCTCGGGAGAGGGCATCACGCGACAGGCGGAGGAGTACCTGCACAAACATGAAGATTATGACGGTGAACTTCGGTCCGGGCAACAGGGAAAAATAACCACCCATGATGTTTTCAATGCATGGCGTAACAGGGATGCAGCGGCAACGACAGTCATACAGCAGGCGATAGAGTACTGGGGCATGGCATCTGCCAACCTGGTTAGCCTGTTCAACCCTGAAAAGATAATCTTTGGCGGGGGTGTCTTCGGACCGGCAGCAGAGCTGATAACAGCAATAAAACAGGAGGCCGAAAAATGGGCACAGCCCATAAGCATCAGGCAGGTGAGCTTTGAGCCCTCAGCACTGGCAGGTGATGCCGGTGTAATCGGTGCTGCGTTTCTTGCCATGAAAAACCTTAATGACCAAAAAACGGCAGATGAGCGGAGCATATAACAGGCAACTCGTCTTCTGGTCGGCATGCCTCGGCATGCTATTGTTCGGCATCTGCCTCCTGACCCTGGGTGCCATACTGCCTGACCTGAGAATAAAGCACTCACTCAGTGCCGTTGAGGCCGGGACGCTCTTTTCAATACTGCCCATAGGGGTTATTGCCGGGTCCCTCCTCTTTGGTCCGGTATGCGACCGGTACGGGTACCGTTTCCTTCTTGCAGTCTCGGCGCTCCTCATGTGTGCGGGATTCGAGGGACTGGCCTTCACCAATACATCATGGATCCTGACCCTGTCAGTTTTTCTGACAGGCATGGGCGGAGGAGCAATCAACGGAGCAACCAATGCGGTAGTTGCCGACATCAGCACAACGAGCAAGGGGGCCGATCTGAGTCTCCTTGGGGTATTCTTCGGAATTGGTGCCCTGGGCATGCCGCTGCTCCTGAGCCTGCTCCGTAAGTTGCTTGATTTTGAGGCTATTGTTGCCGCAACAGGATTTCTGTCTCTGGCAGCAGCAATAATCTTTCTGATTGTAAAGTATCCGCCCGCAAAGCAGGCAGGGGGAATTGCTATCAGACAGATAGGGATGATGTTTGATGACCTTACCCTGCTGCTGATTGCATTCTTTCTTTTCTTCCAGAGTGCCTTTGAGGGGCTGGTTAACAACTGGACCACCACCTACCTGATGGATCGGGTGGCAGCATCGCAAAGTGCAGCACTCATGGGACTATCGGCGTATGTTGCCGGGATGACTCTGACGAGGCTGCTCATCGGGATCCTCTTCAGAAAGGTGCCGGAAAAGAGACTCCTATATGTGTCATTTGCCATTACATTTGCATCGCTGGTTTTGTTCAGGCTAAGCGGTTCGATAGTACCGGCAGGAATCGGATTGTTCCTGCTTGGTGCCGGCATCGCAGCCGGTTTTCCAACCATGCTCGGATTTGTCGGTAACAGGTACTCCAAAATGTCCGGCACCGCATTCAGCTTTGTCCTGGTAATAGCCCTGCTGGGCAACATGCTTGTTAACTATTCGATGGGGCTGGTGGCGGAAAATTTCGGGATAAAGCATCTGACCACCTTTATTTTTGCCGAACTGCTTATTCTTGTTTTTATAGCAATGTCCATCTTCCACCGGTTAAAACAAAACAGATAAACACATCATAAAACAAATAAAGATTATGCTTGCACAGGAGTGGCTGAAAAACGCCAGGGACGTGATGTCCCGCATAGAAGAGACACAGGTGGAAAATATCCGCAAATCGGCCGAGGTGATGGCTGACACCATTGAATGCGGACGGTGGGTTCACACCTTCGGGTGCGGCCATGCAACGCTGCCCATTGAAGAGATGTATCCGAGGATCGGAGGCTTTGTGGGCTTTCATCCTATGATAGAGATTCCCCTGAGTTTCTTCACGCACATCACCGGGGAGATGGGTGTGCACCAGTTTGTGTTCCTTGAAAGGGTTGAGGGATACGGCATTGAGATCATGAAAGGATACACCTTCGATCAGCGTGATACAATGTGGTTGTTCTCCCACTCAGGAATCAACAACGTTAATATTGACGTAGCGCTTGAATCAAAGAGAAAGGGGATGAAGGTTGTGGTCTTCGGGTCATCGGCTGCGGCCGAAGGGAAGAAGACCAGACACAGCTCGGGCAAGACAATCTTTGATATAGCCGACATAGTTGTTGATACCTGTGCACCCCTTGAGGATGCCTCAGTCAGACTGAAGAATCATCATGATAAAATAGGCCCGGTATCCACTATGGCATTTATCACCTGTGTCTGGATGACCATTACCACTGTGGCGGAGATTCTTGCTGACAGAGGTGTGAAGCTCTATATTCATCCGAGCCATAATGTGCCCGGTGATGACACAGCCAGGGAGAGGCTTGACGAGGCGCTTGCCGAGTACAAGCGCAGGATAGTCGGCGTCTGAAAAAGTAGTAGCACCATGAATTCACTTGAAAGAACTATTGGTTTTATTGATGGCAGTGCTGTTGACCGCCTCCCCTTCCATCCAATCCTGATGCGTTTTGCTGCCCGGTATGCCGGGGTAAGGTACAGGGACTTCTGTCTCAGTGCCACCGGCAAGTGCATGGCAAACATCAGGTGTGCCACCGATTTCCGGTCAGACTGGGTAAACACGATGTCAGATGCCTATGCTGAGGCTGAGGCATATGGCACAGTGCTGTCGTACCCTGATGATGACCTACCCATGGTGATCAGCTATGCTGTAAAGGAGATAAGGGATATAGACCGCCTGAGGGTCCTGAAGACGGAGGATCACCCCCGTATGCGGGAACGGTTAGCCGAGATCAGTGAATATTCACGGCTGACCCCGGGACAGTTTTTCATAGCCGGCTGGGTTGAGGGGCCGCTGGCGGAGTACTGTGACATCAGGGATATTAATCTTGCGATGACCGACCTGTACGAACATCCTGAGATGGTCCACAGGGCCCTTGATATAATCACTGAAACTGCAATTGATTTCATTACTCTGCAGGTCAGGGCCGGCGCTCACTGCATAGGTATAGGCGACTCCGTCTGTTCGCTTATCTCCCCTGAGCTGTACAACGAGTTTTGTTTTGAGCGTGAGAAGGCCCTGACAGATCATATTCATTCGCTTGGGGCTTATGCCAAGATCCATATCTGCGGGAATATCTCGGCTATACTGCCTGATGTGATCAGAACCGGGGCTGATATAGTAGATATTGATCACCGTACCGGTCCGGTTATGGAGGCGGTGAAACTGCTTTCGACAGGGCAGGTCTTTGCTGGCAAAAGTGATCCTGTGACGGTAATACAGGACGGAGATGAGACTTTGATTCGTGACAGCGCCCTCTCCTTTTACAGGGAGGCAGCCGGACGGGCCATTCTGTCAGCCGGTTGTGAGGTTACACCTGGAACTGCTAATGAAAACCTCCTGTTCTTCGGGAGTCTTTCAGACTGGCTTCCCGGGGAAGAAGGGATGAACAAAAGATAAAAGCATGAAAAAAGATGTGGCATTAGTTCTTTCAAGCGGAGGAGCCAGAGGTTTTGCCCATATCGGCGCCATCAGGGTTCTCGAACGTGCAGGGTACAGGATCACCTCTGTTGCCGGAACTTCTATGGGAGCACTGGTAGGTGGCATTTATGCTGCCGGGTCACTGGATGAGTTCGAGAAGTGGGTTAGTTCACTCGACGTACTGGAGGTGCTTAAGCTGACTGATGTGACCATTGGCGGCAACGGCTTTGTCAAGGGGAAAAAGGTGATTGAGAGGATGAAGGAGATCGTACCGGCAAGGAGAATAGAGGAACTCAACATACCCTACAGCGCCATTGCCACGGATTTTACCAGGGGTGTCGAGAAAGTCTTCACCGAGGGAAGCCTGTTTGATGCCATACGTGCCTCGATATCAATACCTACAGTCTTTCAACCCTTTAAGACAGGGGGCGATTATTATGTCGACGGGGGGCTTGTCAATCCTATTCCCATCAACAGGGTGAAACGGCATAAAGGTGACTTGCTTGCAGTTGTGGATGTCAATGCCGATATACCTTATGAGAAACCTCATACCGAAGAAGAGGTGAGTGAGGAGGAAGACAACAAGTATCTCAGGAAGATAAAGAATATCTATTCCCGGAGTGACAAGCACGTTCCCAAAAACAAAAAGGACAACATCGGACTGTTCAATCTCAACACCCGGAGCATAAGCATAATGCTGAACCAGATTGGCGCCCTGACTTTGAAAAATCACCACATTGACATAATGGTTCATGTATCGAGAAATTCATTTGGAATATACGACTTCTACAAGGCAGATGAGATCATCAGGGAGGGTGAAAGAGCAACCAGGGTTGCACTGGGTTTACCTGAGTTAAAAAGCGACGCCGAATGAGGAGATTTCGGGCTCATCACTTGCAGATTTTCAGTAAAATCATTACCTTTACTTGTTGATCTAAACAAATTTCATGATGAAAAATTCTACCCTAATTATCCTCCTCGCAATACTTATGTCAAACACCGTGCTTAATGCGCAGAAGCCCATTAAAGTACTGGAGGACAGTATCCCGATCGGCAACTATCTATATCCCGGGTTCAACGTAACGATTCCCGAGGCCAATTTCGACAATACGCTTAAGAACTGGGTGAAGCTGCAGGAGACAGGGACCAAGTCAAAAGTACAGACCGAAAACGGAGAGATGACAATCTTCGGTGCAATCATCAAGCAGGTCTCCCCTGCTCCGGTCAATATTTACAGCCGTTTGTTGAATGAAGACACTTTGAGCAGGCTGCTGGTTACCATTGAGCTTAAAAAGGACTTGTATATTGAGCCTGCTTCAGGCGATATCCAGCTTACGGCCGCCAGGGATTACCTGAAGGATTTTGCCAAGTCGCAGTACATGGATGTTATCAAGGAACAGCTCGCTGCCGAGGAGAAGATTCTCCGTGATATGAACAAGGAGCTCGGAGGTCTGGAGAGCAGTAAGTCGCGTACACAGAAGACAGCCAGGAATAAAAGGAATGTGGTCAATGATGAGCAGGATAAGCTTCTTGTCAAACACAATGAATTGAGCATGCTTTCAAACGAGATCATCTACAAGAACAACGAGATGATGGCCATGCCGGTTGGTGCAGGAAGGGATGCCATGTCGGCCCAGATAAAGGAGCTCGAAAAGAGGCGCAAGAAACTGCAGAGGGAGATTAGCAAGGGTGAGAGCAAGATCAACAAGGCCAGATCAGACATCAACCAGGCAGATAACTCCATACCGAGGAATGAGCAGGAACAGGGAAACGTGAGAGCCAGGATTGATGCGCAGCAGCTTGTGGTTCAGTCGTATATTGACAAGCTGAACACTGTCAAGTTATATTAGGTCCTGTGCATCGGGTAAGAAAAGATTATTCACCGTGAATACAATTAATATTATGGAAAATCAGGAACAGAAGTTAAACTACCAGCAGAAGATTGAATCTCAGCTTGATGAATGGAGAGCTGACATTGACAGGCTGAGAGAGAGAGCAAAGGGTGCCACGGCTGAAACCAAGCTGAAGTATCAGGAGAATATTAACAAGCTCGAGCTTAAGATGGAAGAAGGCAAGTCGAAACTGAAAGACCTCAAGGAGTCCGGAGGTGAGGCATGGGAGTCCGTTAAGGAAGGCGCCGATTCAATATGGGACACAATGAAGGCAACATTTGCCGAAGTAAAGGAAAAGCTAAGGGATAAGGACGACGATAATGAAAAAAGCGCTTAAGATAATCCTTGTTCTGGTGGTGATTGTTGGTGCCGGGCTCTTCTGGTGGCGCCATTACTTTGTATTTGGCGAGGGGGTTAAGGCCGGAGACCTGAACTTCCTCGTAAAAAAAGGCTATGTCTTCAAGACATGGGAAGGGAGGCTTATCCAGACAGGGTTCAAAACCCCGACTCCCGGAGCGATACAGAGCAATGAATTTGAATTCAGTATCACCAATGACAGCCTTGCCATGGTCCTCGAGAGAGCCAGCGGAAAGTTCGTGGAACTGCGCTACAAGGAATACATCAAACCGCTGCCATGGAGAGGCATGAGCCAGTACGTGGTTATAGAGGTACTACAAATCAGGGAGCCTGAGGGAGAGACACAGTCCCTTATTCCCTACCAGGCAATCTGACTATGCGAAAGACGAAATTCTTCAACCTGAAATACAGGCTGGCAGCGCTATTTCTGTCCCTGTTACTTTTAACGGGATGCGCGGAACTCATGAATATACTACAGTCAGCCTCAGCAGTGAAGCAGCTTACCGAGGGTGACATTATCGGCGGCCTGAAGGAGGCACTGACGGTAGGTGCCCGGATAGCGGCAGATAAGCTCTCATCCGAGAACGGCTATTACGGTGATCCGGCTGTGAAGATCCCTCTGCCTGAAGAGGCAAAGGTTATTATCGAGAACATCAGCAAGATACCGGGAGGTGAACAGCTCATTGAAAATGTAATCCTTAACATAAACAGGGCAGCAGAGGATGCTGCCAGGGAGGTTGCCCCAATCTTTGTCAGTTCGGTGACGCAGATGACAATCACAGACGGCTACAATATCCTGCACGGGACAGATAACGCCGCAACAACGTACCTCAGGAGCACTACCTGGAATGAGCTTTACAGCCTTTACAAACCAAAGATAAGCGCCTCCACCAATAAGGAGATCATCGCAGGGGTATCGGCGCAGGAGTCGTGGACAACCCTGACCCAAAAATGGAATTCAGTTGCCAATAGCATCGCCGGCAGGCTTGCAGGCTTCACTCCGGTAAATACCGATCTTGATGATTTTCTTACCAGGCAGGCTCTTGAAGGGATGTTCATGAAGCTTGAAGGTGAAGAACTGAAGATCAGGAAAGAGGTCTCGGCAAGAATCACCCCGGTTCTGCAGAAGGTATTCGGGACACTGGACAATCAATAATTCCGGGAGGAGCCCTGTCAGTCATTGGTTAAGCCATATCACCAAACTTTTATTATTATTTCAAAAAAATTAAAGGAGATGAGAAAAACGATAATTGCATTCTCAGCAATTATACTGCTAACAGGAATCAGTTCGACAATACTGGGTCAGGATGCCGATACTCTTGAGGGCTGGCATAACAGCGGTGTTCTTTCGCTCAACATGGCTCAGAGTTCTTTTACCAACTGGGCAGCTGGCGGTCAGAACTCGGTGGCGCTCAATGGTCTGTTAAACCTGGCAGCGAACTACAAAATGGGCATATCGGCATGGGACAATGCCCTTAACATAGGCTACGGCAAGATGCTTCAGAAGGGAAATGACCTGGGCTGGGTCAAGACCGACGACCGGATCGACTTCCAGTCGAAATACGGAAGGAAGGCATCAGGGAAGTGGTACTATTCAGGACTTATGAGTTTCAAAACCCAGATGACACCCGGTTACAACTATCCCAATACTGATGACAAGATATCTGATCTGCTCTCCCCTGCCTACCTCCTGTTCTCTCTCGGTATGGATTATAAGCCCAGGCCTGAGTTGTCAGTTTTTCTTTCTCCTCTCACATCAAAGAATACCATTGTAGCCGATGATTACCTTTCATCAATCGGAGCCTTCGGCGTTGACCCCGGTAAGAAGTTCAGGTCGGAACTGGGTGCCTATGCAAACATTGCCTACAAGAAAGATGAGATTGTTAAGAACGTCAACTTTCTGACGAAGCTCGACCTCTTCTCGAATTACCTTCACAATCCTCAGAACATTGATATTAGCTGGGAGACACTTATTGTCATGAAGGTCAATAAGTTCATCTCAGCAACGGTAAATACCCACCTGCTCTATGATGATGATATCCTCATCAAGGTTGGGGAAGATACGGAAGGTGATGCGATTATGGGCAAGCGTGCGCAGTTCAAGGAAGTCATTGGCGTTGGGCTTACATATAAGTTTATCAAATAAAAAGGCAAAAAAATCCTGGTGTATTATCCGATACCAGAATTCCCATTGACCTATGCTGAAGCTGATCAACCACCCCCTGATAACACACAAGCTCTCTATCATCCGGAGGAAGGAGACCGGGACGCGTGATTTCAGGCAGAACGTCAATGAGATAGCCGGTCTTATGGCTTATGAGATCACAAGGGATCTGCCCCTGAGGGAGGTAGTCATAGACACCCCCGTCTCTTCATGCACCACTGCTGAGCTATCAAGGGAGATAATCCTCGTTCCCGTACTCAGGGCTGGTCTTGGCATGGTTGACGGCATCACCAGTCTCATTACAACGGCAAAGGTAGGCCATATAGGACTTGTTCGCGATCATGAGACCCTCGCCCCCACTGAATACTATGCCAAGTTCCCGGCAGACTTATCGGATGCGATTGTCATGGTTTTGGATCCGATGCTTGCAACAGGCGGAAGTGCAAGTGCTGCCATTGATGCAGTAAAGAGAAGAGGTGCTGTCACTATCAGGCTGGTGTGCATTGTAGGGGCGCCCGAGGGCGTGACCCGGATAGAGAGGGAACACCCGGATGTGGATATATACCTTGCCGCTCTCGACAGCCACCTGAACGACAGGGGTTACATT
>DCSU01000080.1 GCA_002325785.1 Bacteroidales bacterium UBA1458
CATCCATGCAGGGTTTGTTGCCAGCCTGCCGAAATAGTTTGCAATGGCCTCTGTTGTGAATGTGTGGGCTGCATCGCGGAGCGTGAACGGCAGCGACATATCATTATAGTATGAATATACGCCGTGTCCGAGTTCATGGAGAATGGTATTCATCCAGTTTGCATCAGGCTTGATATTGTCAAGCGTGCGAACGTCGCCGGCACGGTCAATATCAATTGAGAATGCGTGCTGGTTCTTCCCGGGTTTCTCATAGNNTTTGCAAGGATGGCATTAACCGGCAGGCCAAGCCCCTCATAGAACTCAGTTGCCAGCCTGACAGGGTCCTGAATCGCATAATAGCTGTCAAAGTCCACCTGGTAGATCTCCGGAGCTTCCTGAAAGTACCTGTTCTGGTAATGCCATGGCTGAAGCTGTCCGGGATCCAGTTTGTAGTACTTTGCAAAATACGCGTCGATATCGCCCTTCAGCTGTATAAAGTTATCGCGCGTCAGGCTGTCGAGCTCATCAAAAAGCCTTGTGATCTCCTCTGGATCCTGTCCTGATAGCTTAAGACTCATCTGATGGTAGTTATCAAATCCAAGTTGTACGGCTATCTTGTTACGATGTCTTACAAGCATGAGAATATCATCCGCCACAACAGGTCCAATCATCTTGTGGCCCTCCCAGGCTGCCTGTAGCTCTGAGCTGCTGGTTGAACTGCGAAGGATATTCTCTATATCATTGTCGCTAAGCTGCTTTCCGTTGACGGTTGCCCTGAAAGTGGTGTATTTCTTTGTTATCTCCGTCTCCATCTTCACCTGTTCGGATATCAGGCTGGTGTCAATCTGTCCCTGCAGGTACTGATTATAGAGTATATCCAGCTGGCGGGCAAGCAATGGTTCCTTCACCATCCCGGACTCTTTCAACTCCTTCAGTTCAGCAAAGGCATTCTTGTCAGTGTAGAAACTGATGAAAGCTATTGAGGCCTTCTCCCTGTTTGCCCAGGCTTCATCAGTGCCTGTGACGTTGGCTTCCCAGTCTGCCAGGGTATACTCCTTATAAAGGGGTATTATCTCAGCCTCATAGGCACTTATAAACCCGCTCATCCTGTTTTCCATTTTCTCCTGTTTTGATGTGCATGACCAGAGAAAGGCCATGATTACCGTAAAAAAGACAATCGTTTTTTTCATTTGAGTTTGTTTGAGTTTTGCGAAGGTAAAATATTCAATAGAGAAAAAAGATGACCTCTGACAGTTTAACAACAAATAAGGCTTCCCGAAGAAAGCCTCATTTCAATTTGTTACCGAAAGTCCTTTTCAATGCACCGTCTTGTCGTTTTTGATCTTTGAGAACAGCCGGTTGAGAACCTCATCAGAAGGATGATCTTCCATATCAGGCAGCAGAATGCCGAGGGCCTGGTCTATGCCAAAAGCATCTGCAATCAGGTCTGATGGAGTATTTGTTATCTCTAAATAAGAAAGTAAGAGGGTAGAATTCTTATCCATAGGCGTCGTTGTACTCATAATAGAGAAACGCCACTCCTACTCAGAAAATTGTATCAGCCTATTGAAAGGGTAATATTTTTTTCAGTCATTATCTTGCGCATGTTGATCAGCGCATATCTCATCCTGCCCAGGGCAGTATTGATGCTTACACCTGTCATATCGGCTATCTCCTTAAAGCTCATCCCTGCGTAATGCCGCATAATGACAACCTCGCGCTGGTCTTCCGGAAGTCCGCTGATAAGGCGCCTCACATCACGCATAACCTGGCGGCGGACGATCACATCCTCAACATTATCATCAGAAAGACTGTGGGTATTGAAGAGATCAGTCTCGTAGTCATCGTTGAGCACGATACCCATCTGCTTTTCATGCCTGAAGTGGTCGATGATGAGATTATGTGCTATCCTCATCACCCAAGAAATAAATTTTCCATCATCCTGATAACGCCCGGCGCGGATCGACTGAACAACTTTCAGGAAGGTGTCCTGAAAAATATCATCTGCCAGGTCCCTGTTACGAATGTAAAGGCTGATATAGGAATAGACCTTACTTTTGTGTCGGAGGATGAGCAGCTCGATGCTTCTCTCGTTACCGCTTACGTAGCTTGTAATAAGCTCATAATCGGTTAATTTGCTCTTCATAACTAACTCTTGTTTTTGGTTGCGAGTACAGTTATACGATAGGCGGCCCTCCTTTGTTTCGTTTGTTTGTTTATGGTGTCTTATACGGGGTACTTCCCCTCTTTGTTTCATTTGACCCAAAGACAAAGAAAAGAAAAAAACCTAAATCCAAAATCATTAATTTTGCGAACTTACCAACGAAGGCTGAATGAAGGGTAATATTGAGATAAAGGGAGCACGCGTTCATAACCTGAAGGAGATTACCCTTAATATTCCGAGGAACCATCTTATTGTCATTACAGGGGTGTCAGGTTCAGGCAAGTCATCGCTTGCCTTTGACACCATATATGCCGAGGGCCAGAGGCGATATGTGGAGAGCCTCTCCTCATATGCCCGGCAGTTCCTCGGACGAATGAACAAGCCCGATGTCGATTTCATCAATGGCATTCCACCCGCTATTGCAATAGAACAGAGGGTGAATACGCGCAATCCCCGGTCAACAGTGGGCACATCAACCGAGATACATGACTACCTGAGGCTCCTCTGGGCGCGTGTCGGGCGGACTATCTCCCCTGTATCCGGGCGCGAGGTGCGGAAGCATACCGTTGATGACGTGGTGAATTACCTTGCAACACTCACCTCCGGATCACGGGTTGTGCTTACTGCTCCTCTGTCAGTCCCTGAAAATGTGGAACCGGCAGAGTTCATAAAATTCCTGCTTCAGCAGGGTTATAACCGCATCAGCACTGAAAAGGGTCTGGTGCGTCTTGATGAGGAGAGCGCTGCAGGGCTGATCGGCTCAATGGGCTCGGTTGACCTGCTAATCGACCGGTTCGCTTCGGGCAATACGCCTGAAGATCTGAGCCGGGCAGCCGACTCTGTGCAGACAGCATTCATGACCGGACGAGGCCATATCACCCTTACCGTAACCGATGAGGAGACAACCCAGTCCGTCAGATTCTCCGATAAGTTCGAAGAGGACGGCATCACATTTGAGGAACCAACCGAGCACCTGTTCAGCTTCAACTCACCACTGGGCGCCTGCCCTGTTTGTGAGGGATACGGAAAGATCATAGGAATAGATGAGAGCCTGGTAATCCCTGATGAAAACCTTTCCGTCTATGATGAAGCCATTGCCTGCTGGCGGGGCGAAACGATGAAGCAGTGGAAAGAGAGACTGGTATTCAACGCTGACAAGTTTGACTTCCCGATTCATAAACCCTGGTACAAGCTGTCGCCCGAACAGAAGGCACTGGTATGGAGCGGCAACAGGTATTTCTTCGGGCTGAACCAGTTCTTCGAACATCTCGAGGAGAAGAAATACAAGATTCAGTACAGGGTCATGCTCAGCCGCTACAGGGGCAAACGCATATGTCACTCCTGCGAAGGGCGTAGACTGCGCCAGGAGGCCGGATGGGTGAAAGTAGGAGGCAGATCAATAATGGATATAGCCTCCATGCCCGTCAGCCAGGCTCATGAGTTCTTTGATCACCTCGTTCTGAACGGTGAGGAGAGGGAGATAGCGGGACGCCTCCTGAAGGAGATACAGCAG
>DCSU01000170.1:0-171 GCA_002325785.1 Bacteroidales bacterium UBA1458
GCCTACTGCCCATTGCCTATTGCCATTCTTTTCTAACTTTGGGCAGAATCCAGCTCCAATTAATCAGCTTTGCCCGAAAAATATGCCATAAAATCGACTGTCTCCGGTCTTCCTGACAAGCCCGGAGTGTACCAGTTCATCGACGCCAGCGGCATTATACTGTATGTAGGT
>DCSU01000170.1:273-12280 GCA_002325785.1 Bacteroidales bacterium UBA1458
AAAGCATCAGCCCAGGTATAATATCCTGCTAAAGGATGACAAGACATATCCCTGGATTTGCATTAAGAATGAGCACTTTCCGAGGGTATTTCTGACACGCAAGCTGATCGCCGACGGCTCGTCATACCATGGACCGTACACCTCTGTTCCGGCTGTACGGACATTGCTTGAACTAATACGGCAGCTCTTCCAAATCAGAACCTGTCCGCTTCCCCTTAACAGTAAGGGCATCACTGAAGGTAAATTCAAGGTCTGCCTCGAATACCACATCGGAAACTGCAAGGCACCGTGCATAGGTCTTATTAACGAAGAAGAGTATGATCAACAGATAGAGAGGATTAAACAGATCATCAAGGGCGATGTTAGCGCTGTCAACGGCCACCTGCAGGCGCTAATGAAGAGATATGCTTCGGAACTCCGGTTTGAGGAGGCCCAGAAGATAAAGGAGAAGCTCGATCTGATTGCACGCTACCGCAGCAAGTCGGTGGTTGTAAACACCTCAGTCCGTAACGTGGATGTTTTCGGATGTTCTCAGGATGACTCCTCAATATTTATCACATACATGAAGGTCGTGGAGGGTGCCGTTGTCCAGACTTATTCCATTGAGCTGAAAATCAGGTTAGAAGAGGAGAAGGAGTCACTCCTATCAACAGCTGTGACCGAGATCAGGCAGAGAGTCTCGAGCGATTCGCCCGAGATAATTGTTCCGTTTATGCCTGATATTCTGCTTGATAAGGTGAAATATTCTGTCCCGCAGCGGGGTGACAGGCACAAGCTCCTGGAGCTTGCAACACGCAATGCAGTGTTCTTCCGCCTTGAACGGCAGAAGAAGGCCGCAGAGCAGTCAAAAGAGAACCGGACTACCCGGAACCTTGAGAAGATGATGAAAGATCTTCACATGCCCGCCATACCCCTTCATATCGAATGTTTTGACAACTCCAACATCCAGGGGGAATCAGCCGTGGCTGCGTGCGTTGTGTTCCGCAATGGTAAGCCCTCAAACAGGGAATACCGTCATTTCAATATCAAGACCGTAACCGGGCCTGACGACTTCGCCTCAATGGAGGAGGTGATATCAAGGCGCTACAGACGGATGCTCAGTGAAAATAGCCCTCTTCCCCAGCTGATTGTGATAGACGGTGGCAAGGGACAACTCTCTTCAGCAGTGAAGAGCCTTGACAATCTTGGCCTGAGGGGAAAGATCACCGTGATCGGAATTGCAAAAAAACTCGAAGAGATCTATTTCCCGGGTGACAGCGTTCCGCTTTACCTCGACCGGAACAGCATAACCCTGAAAATAATCCAGCACCTGAGAAACGAAGCCCACAGGTTCGGAATAAATTTTCACCGGAGCAAGCGAAGCTCAAAGATGAACAGTTCATTTCTCGATGAAATTCCCGGCATAGGGGAGAAGAGCAAGAATCTCCTCCTGAAAAAATTCGGCTCGCTGAAAAAAATGTCAGAAGCATCCCTGGAGGAGCTGGAGAGTCTCCTGGGTACAAAAAAAGCTGCAATCCTCGCTGCGGCCCTTAAAAATTGATTTTTTTCACGTGGAACAATAATCCCTTAAAAACTACATAAATAGCTGTATGACAACAGTTTTGACCCTGTTATCTGTTGCCTTAACTTCGCGAGAATTGAAAATTTTCCCTCAGGCGGGCAGTCCCCCGAAGATTTTCTTCAGAAAACGGTGAATGGAATGGATTCCGTTGGGTTTCCAGAACATCATGATGCACTGGTTGTGGATCAGGTTTACATCTTCCTTCTCCAGTTCTTCAATCACGGATTTTGATTCTGCCCCTTGCTGGATCCAAAGATCTTTTACTCCGTGTGCAATTGCCTCCCTTGCCACCGAGAGGGTCTCCTCTTTCGGTGTCATGAAAATAACCCCCCTGATGTCAGATGGCAGTTCGCTCACCGAGTTGTAGCATCTTACCCCGTCAATTGTATCTGCCCTGGGATTGACGGGAACCACGTCCATACCTTTTTTACGGAGCTCTTTAAACATTTGTTGTCCGAATTTTTTCGGGTCTCTTGACACACCTGCTACAGCATATTTTTCCAGTGACAGGAATCGTGCAACGTCTTTCATTTTTTTCTAAGAGTTGAAAATATTACAAATTCGATAAGTGCGGACTTTGTTTCTGAATCGGGATATGTCTCAAGAATGACCATTGCCCTGTCAGAGTACTCTTTCATCTTTGTTTCGGCATATTCAAGGCCGTGATGCTCTTTTACGAAGGCGATTACCTCGCTGATTTCCTTTCTGCCCTTTGTCTTTCTTCTTAAAATCCTGATTATAAGTCTTCTCTTCAAAGGGTTGGTCTGCCTGAGGGCATGGATAAGGGGAAGGGTGATTTTTTTCTCCTTGATATCATTACCCTCCCGTTTGCCTGTCAGGCCGTCGCCGACATAATCAAGCAGGTCATCCTTGATCTGGAATGCAACTCCGAGATACTCGCCGAACTCCTTCATCCGTGCAATCGTCTCTTTGTCTTCAGTGACGGAGCTGGCTCCGCAGGCGGTGCATGCTGAGATAAGGGCGGCGGTCTTCATCCTTATAATACGGAAGTAGTCCTCCTCCTTTATATCCAGCTTACGGGTCTTCTGCAGTTGCACCAGCTCACCCTTTACAATCTCCTTTACCGCATCGGAGACTATACCGAGCATGTTGAATCTCTGCTTTTCGACACTTATGAGGAGGCCCTGTGCAAGCAGGTAGTCACCCAGCAGAACGGCGATCTTTGAATTATAGAGCACGTTTATCGAAGGAAGACCTCGTCTCTCCGATGCGTCATCAACCACATCATCATGTACGAGGGTAGCGGTGTGAAGCAGTTCTATCAGGGTTGCGGCAACAAAGGTTGTCTCACTGACAGGCCCGTTTAGCTTTGCTGTCAGGAATACAAGCAACGGCCTCATCTGCTTGCCTTTCCGGCGGATTACATTGTTCAGAATGAGGTGAAAGAATGGGATGTCACTCTGCAGTGTGCGGCTGAAATAAGCTTCAAACTCGCGCATCTCTGCTGCAACAGGCTTCTTTATATCTGTGAGCGATGACATCTTATGCCGACGGTAATTCCCTCAAAAATAAGACAAAATGTGGAATCTGAACCTATTTCACGACAGGTAGCTCCGTGAAAAATGAGGAATTAGACCAGTCGGCAGTCCTATCCGGCAGTAGGCAGTTTGAGCCTCCGACACTATGAGTTGGATCAATCCCGTATCCGCCGGCTGGCGGATCGGGAAGGCAGTAGTGAAGTCCTTAGTCGGCAATCGGCAATCGCCAGTCACTAACTTATTGATTGACTGAGGACTGTAGACTGATGGCTGCAGACTCTATAAATCGATGATTACCTATGATCTTCAAGAAATTTTTTCTGGAAGAGGAGTATGGCCAGAACACCGGTTGTTATGGAAGCATCGGCAATATTGAAAACCGGCCTGAAGAAAATGAATGACTGTCCGGGTTTGATCGGCGACCAGTCGGGCCAGTAGGTGTCTATCAGCGGAAAGTAGAACATATCCACTACCCGGCCGTGAAGGAATGAAGAATATCCACCGCCTTCGGGGAACATTATTGCCGGTGTATGCCAGCTCTCGCTGAATATCATTCCGTAAAAAGCACTGTCAATGAGGTTTCCTGCCGCACCGGCAATTATGGCGCTTACGGAGAGTATCAACCCAATACTGGCATTCTTTATGATTATGCTTCTGAGATACCAGGAGATTCCGACTATTGCCACCATCCTGAATATTGAGAGCGCCACTTTCCCTGTTTTTCCTCCCCACTCCATCCCGAAAGCCATGCCGTTGTTTTCAAGGAAATGGATCATGAACCAGTTACCCAGCACGGGTATCTCCTCGCCAATGACCATGTTGGTCTTAATAATGATCTTCAGGACCTGGTCAACAAGCAGGATTGAAAAAATCAGAAGCAGTGCTTTGTTTCTGGAGGACATCTGTTAACATTTAGCCGTAAAAATAGCAAAAAAACATCAGTCACCCCAGTGATCAGCAGATTGATGCTATTCAGGGCACCCGGACAAATCCGGGAATCAGTAATACAGGAATCTCTTGATCTTGAGGGTAGCTGTCTTCTGGAAGGGCTCGGGCTGATAGACAACCAGCTGGAGCTGGCTGTACCTGTTGACTTTGGAGTTTACATACCTGCGAAGTTCTTCGAGGTACTCATCAATCATCAGTTCGGCATGGTCGGTAAAGTCTTTCTTCATCTGCTGGTATTTAACCTGCAGCTCCTCTATATTGACATAGACCATTGCAACCAGTTTCCCCTTCTGCTGCACAACCAATGACTCAATCACATGACCGAAGTCGTTGATAACCGATTCGATCTCTTCAGGATAGATATTCTCGCCGCTTGACCCGACGATCATGTTCTTCAGTCTTCCCTTGATGCTCAGGTAATTTTGCCCGTCAATGAGGCCAAGATCGCCTGTACGGAACCAGCCGTCTGGTGTCAGCACTTCGGCTGACATGGCCGGCTCCTTGTAGTAACCCTTCATCACGTTGTCACCCCTGGCCCATACTTCACCTTCTCCGGTAACAGGGTCGGGATTGTTGATCTTGAGTGTCACTCCCTCCATGGCAGGGCCGGTAGATCCCAGCTTGCATGATCCCACTTTGGTCCCTGCCAGCAGGGGCGCAGTCTCTGTCAGTCCGTAGCCTATAGCATACGGAAATCCTGCGTCAAGCAGGAATTTTTCAACCGTAGGATTGAGTTTCGCCCCGCCGATGCCAAAGAACCTGAGTCTGCCACCGAAGGTCTTGTATATCTTTTTGCCCGCAATCTTATTGAGCAGCTTCCTTACAGGGGTCTTGTGATAAAGGAATGAAACAAACTTGTTCTTGCTGAAGGTTGGCACAATCTTGTTGAAATATATTTTCTCCATTATCAGTGGCACGGTAAGCATGGTGGTAGGTCTCACCTGCTCAAGCGCCGGCAGTAATACGGAGGGAACGGGTGCCTTCCGGAGATAATATATTGCAGCCCCGTTGAACAGCGGCAGGACCAGTCCCAGTGTTTGCTCATAAGTGTGTGAAAGTGGAAGGATGGATAGAAAGACATCGGTATCCACAACATGCTGTATAGTCATCACCTTTGTTGCGGTGAAACATATGTTTTTATGGGTTAACATTACCCCCTTCGACTTTCCAGTGGTTCCCGAGGTATAAATTATAACAGCCAGATCCTCTTCTGATACCCTGTATTCTCGCAGCGGTTTCAATTCAGGATTAAACCTTGCTCCCCTGTCGCCTGAGATGAGCGTAAAATCATCCGCTGTAATAACTGTCTCAAGGGTTTCAGATTTGAACCCGGCAACCTTTTGGTTGAGATTGGCAGATAAAAACAGAACCCTGGCGCCGGAATGAACCAGTACGTTTGCTACTTCCCCCGCTGAAAAGTCGGGAAGAATTGGAACCGCAACCGCCCCCATCGATGTAATTGCCAGGTAAACAACCCCCCAGTTTGGCATGCTGCCGCTGAGAATGGCCACCTTATCACCCGGCTGAACTGAATATTCTTCAAGCAGACGTATTACCGCGTCTGTTCTCTCTTTAAGCTGGTTATAAGTAATAACCTCTTCTCCCACAAAACCCATAGCCTTGTTCTCACCGTGCTTCCTGAAGCTCTCTCCGGCAAGGAATGGGATAGTCATCATCTGATTGTTATCCATTGGTTATTCTTCTAATAGGGTGCAAAGGTAAGCTTAAATTTATTTGTATGACATTGAACATCATAAATATCAGTGAGAAATCTCACCGTAAACAAAAATCCTGTTAATTAGTTTACTTTTGCGGATACTAATAAAATAATCAATGGCCTTAATCCGTGTAACAAAGGAGTTTCGTTTTGAGATGGCTCATGCGTTGTGGAATTATGACGGCCCCTGCCGTAATGTCCATGGGCACTCCTACATCCTGTATGTCACCTACGCCGGTGAACCGGTGAATGATCCCGAGAATTCGCGTAACGGTATGGTGATTGACTTTGGCGACATGAAGAAGATTGTACGTGAGCATGTTGTTGACAGGTTCGATCATGCCCTTATGATATCCTGTTTTGCGCCCGCAGAGTCGGTTGAAATCTACCGTAAGCATTTCGGCAACGTCATAGTCTCGCCCTACCAGCCCACCTGCGAGAACATTGTGGCTGACATTGCCGTCGTTTTAAGCGGCAATACCCCATCCGGAGTCCGGCTGCACAGTATAAAGCTATATGAAACGGCCACCGCTTTTGCCGAGTGGCATGCATCTGACAACCAGTGACAGTGACTGAGAACGATAAGAGGCTTTTTCTGCTGGATGCGTATGCTCTGATCTTCAGGTCATATTATGCATTTATCAAGAATCCGCGGGTGACATCAAAGGGGATGAATACCTCTGCGGTGTTTGGCTTTCTTCTCACCCTTGAAGATCTGCTTACCAGGCAGAAGCCGACACATATTGCCGTTGTCTTTGACCCTCCCGGTCCCACCTTCAGGAATGCGATGTACCCGGCCTACAAGGCCAACCGTGATGCTACTCCCGAGGATATTAAAATAGCCGTTCCCTACATTAAACGGCTCCTGGATGCCTATCGCATTCCCGTCATTGAGATAAATGGCTTTGAGGCTGATGATGTGATTGGAACCCTGGCGCGAAAAGCAGCAGAGGAGGGGTACACCGCATTCATGATGACACCAGACAAGGATTTTGCGCAGCTTGTAACCGACAGGGTGGTGATGTACAGGCCGGGACGGGGCGGCGGAGAGGCTGAGATATGGGGAGAGAAGGAGATTTTAAGGGAGTATGGAGTTGCACCCGGAAATATCACTGATCTGCTGGGACTGATGGGGGACTCTTCGGACAATATTCCCGGAGCTCCTGGAATAGGCCCAAAGACGGCCTGTAAACTCATCAGTGAGCATGGAAGCATCGAGACCCTCCTTGGCAAGACGTCAGAGCTGGCAGGCCGGCAGAAGGAGATTCTGGAACAAAACAGGGAGCAGATACTGCTTTCAAAGCGTCTGGCCACCATAGAACAGAATGTGCCGGTTGAATTCAGGCACACAGACCTTCATCGCAAGGAGATTGATGCGGATGCTCTTCGCCGGCTTTATGAGGAGCTCGAATTCCGGACCCTGGCATCGCGCCTTCCCTCTCCCGGAGGACGGCCGCAAACACCAGCCTCACCCTCCGGTGCTCCACCGCCTGCATATGCTACGGCGGCATCCGAAGCACAAGCACCAGCGTCTGTCTTACCTGACAGTGAGCATTTGCCTGCATCTGCCACACCGGCCGGCAAACCGCCAGAGCCGGAGTTTTTTGCCCCGTTACGACAGCCCTCCGCGGAGACACAGGGCAACCTCTTCGGGGAAAACGCTGAATCTGACGTAGCATCTCTGGCAAACATAAACACCACCCCGCATAATTATTCCATTGCCGAAACTCGCGAGCAGTCGGAGGCTCTGGCAGCAAAACTGTTAAGCCTCAGCGATTTCTGCTTTGATACCGAGACTACCTCCCTTGATCCTTTGAACACCCAGCTGGTGGCAGTATCGTTCTCCTGGGAGAAGGGCTCAGGCACACTCCTCTGGATCCCTCCTGACAGGAGCATCGCCGATGATCTCCTCGAGCCATTACGGAATGTCTTCGAGAATCAGTCAATCAGAAAAACCGGGCAAAACCTGAAGTTCGACATACAGGTGCTTTCCGGCTACGGCATCACGGTGAAGGGCGCCCTGTTTGACACCATGATGGCCCACTACCTGCTTGAGCCGGACATGCGCCACAACATGGACCTTCTGGCTGCAAAATATCTCAGATATGAACCTGTTCACATAGAGGAGCTTATAGGTGAGCGCGGGCCCAGGCAGAGAAATATGCGCGATGTTGAGAAGGAACGGGTGAAAGAGTATTCTGTGGAGGACGCTGACGTGACATGGCAGCTCAGGGAAATCTTTGAACCGCTGTTGAAAAAGGAGGGACTGGCGAAGCTGGCTGAAGAGATAGAGATGCCCCTGATTAGCGTACTGGCAGCAATGGAGCGCGAGGGTATCAGGATAGACGAAAGTGTGCTTAAGAATTATGCCGTGATCCTTCGCGAAACGATCTTAAGGCTTGAGCAGGAGATCTATACACTTGCCGGGCAGGAGTTCAATATCTCCTCACCCAGGCAACTCGGGGACATCCTGTTTGTCAGGCTGCGTCTCGACGACAAAGCCCGGCTGACCAAGACCAGGCAATTCCGGACTGACGAGGAGGTGCTTCAACGTCTCACAGGCAAGCACCCGGTAATAGACAAAGTACTTGAATACCGGGGTCTTAAAAAACTGCTGTCTACCTATGTGGAAGCTCTGCCGGCACTTATGGATCCCAATACCGGCAGGATACACACGACATACAACCAGGCAGTTGCATCGACAGGCAGGCTCAGCTCCACCAACCCCAACCTGCAGAACATCCCTGTTCGTGACGCCGAGGGACGCGAGATCCGCAAGGCTTTTATACCCGGCAGCGGCAAGATCTTTATGAGTGCCGACTATTCGCAGATTGAACTGCGGCTGATGGCACATCTGAGCGGTGACAGTGACATGATTGCCGACTTTCTTTCAGGGCAGGATATCCATTCGGCCACTGCATCGAAGATTTTCGGAGTACCTGTCAGCGAGGTCACCAGGGAGATGCGTTCAAGGGCCAAAACTGCCAACTTCGGCATAATATACGGTATCTCGGCTTTTGGCTTATCAGAAAGGCTTACCATCGGCAGGAAAGAGGCAAAAGAGCTGATTGACGGCTATTTCAATTCCTACCCGGGCGTGAAGAGATACATGGATGAGAGCATCAACAGAGCGAGGGAATCAGGCTACGTCACAACGATGTTCGGACGCAGGCGCTATCTCCCGGATATCCATTCGAGAAACCAGGTGGTAAGAGGCAATGCTGAGCGCAACGCTATCAATGCACCACTGCAGGGAAGCGCCGCTGACATCATCAAGATAGCAATGGTAAGAATTGCTGACAGGCTTGAGAAGGAGCTTCCCGGAGCGAAGATGATTCTGCAGGTGCATGATGAACTAATCTTCGAGGTTGAGACTGACTTTGTTGAAAAGCTGAGGGAGATTGTTGTCAGGGAGATGAAGGGTGCGGCGGACCTTAAAGTGCCGCTTGAGGTTGATACCGGCACCGGAAAAAACTGGCTGGAGGCGCATTGATTATGAGTTCCACAGTGAAAGTACTCTATTTTGGGGCCGCCCTGGAGATGACCGGCAGGGCTGAAGAAGAGATCGGGGCCGGCGACACAGCTTCACTTCGCCGTGATATACTCGATCGGTATCCGGCAATGAAGGAACTCACCTTCAGGATGGCGGTGAACAGGGTTTTACTAAAGGAAGAGTCTCTCCTGAAAGAGAATGATATAATTGCAATACTGCCTCCGTTTGAAGGAGGATAACATCCTTAATTCTGAATATGAAAAACAGGTATCTTGTCGGGGGACCAATCACACCTCTGCTAATTTCCGAATTGTTTACCCTGGGCAATGATGATGCCGGTGCAGGCGCCGTGTCTGTATTCATCGGCAGGGTGCGCGATGATGAGGTCAACGGCCACAGGGTGACGGCAATAGAATATTCCGCTTACAGCGACATGGCAGGGAATGAGGTTGATGAGATCGTTAAGACGGTTAAGGCTGCGTTCAGCGATGTGCGCAAGGTCATCATCGTCCACTCCACCGGTGTTGTAAAAGCTGGTGAGACATCACTTTTCATCATGGTTACTGCGGGTCACCGTGATCATGCTACGCGGGCATGCCGCCATACCCTTGAGATGGTCAAGGAGCGGCTTCCTGTCTGGAAGAAAGAGATCTATTGACCTGCTGACAGCTCTGTCTTTAATAATTTTCTACGACGGTAGAACACATCAGTCTATTTATGCGATCACCGTACTGCGACGGGAGCCTCAGCAGTGTTATCTGTGCTCACCGTAATGCAGCGGGAGCCTTCAGAAGCGACTCGCGTCGTGTCCTGTCGCCGGCGATGCTCAATGCCTCTTTCACCTGGGTGTCACGTGAAAGCGAGTATTGCACCATTCCCGAATCATAAAAATATCTGCCGGCAAGCTCTGATTCTATCAGTTCTGCCACATCGGCACGGTAAGCCGTCATATCCCTTTCAAGGGTATGGCCAAGGCCTCCCTTAAGCTTTTCTATCGTCTCCATGTTATCAGAGTACAACTCCTCTTCCCTGGCAGCTGTGACAAGGTCATCGAGGAGCGTCTCGGAGTCAGTCCTGTAGGTGAAATTCTTCTCCTGGAGAAACGCTGCAAAGCGCTCAATATCACTATCCTTCAGTTTCAGGCTGTCAAGCACGGGAGGTTGGGGTGCCGACCAGTAGTACTCTGTGGCAAAATCAAAAATCATGTTCTGGACATATAGTTCGCTGGTGAACCGGTTGAGCATGTCAGAGGCCACGATCACATCTGGAATAATGCCGCCGCCATCCTTGACGGGTCTGCCGTTCTTTGTTGTGAATGTTTTGATGAGCGAATCAGGTATGTATCCCACGCTCCCGTCTTCATTGGGATGAGAGAAGTCTACCGCCTGTATGCACCGGCCGCTTGGGATGTAATATTTTGCAGTTGTGATTTTTACCTGCGCCTTGTAGCTCAGTGGCCGGGCTACCTGCACCAGGCCCTTGCCGTATGATCTTTCCCCTACTATTATTCCGCGGTCGAGGTCCTGAAGTGCCCCGGCCACTATCTCCGATGCTGAAGCCGATGCGCGGTTTATGAGAACAATAACAGCCATATCAGGTGCCACCGGGCTCTTTGTGGTGCGGAAGACGGCATCATACTGCCTTGCCCTGCCCTTTGTGCTTACAACCTCCTGCCCGGGCCTGACGAAGAGGTTCACTATCTCTACAGCCTCATTCACCAGGCCGCCGGGATTGCTTCTGAGGTCAAGAATGAGATCCTCGGCTCCCTGTTTCTCCTTAAGGTCGATGAGCGCTGCCCTTACTTCAGCTATGCAGTTCTGGGTAAAATTGGTGAAGCGGATATAGCCTGTATTGTTATCCACCATCCCGTAGTAGGGTACGGCAGATATGGAGATCCTTTCTCTCCTGAGCTTCTTCGAAAGTTCCTCACCGTTTCGCCTGATAATTATTTCCGCCTCAGTACCCGGCTCTCCCTTAAGCATGTCAGATGCCTTGTCAGATGTGACACCCTTAAGCGAAACCCCGTCAATGCTGAGCATCAGATCGCCTGGCCTGATGCCGTTTTTATCTGCCGGGAAACCCTCATAGACATTGGTAACCAGGATGTAATCGCCTGATTTTCTGATCAGCGAACCGAACCCGCCATATTTGCCGGTGGTCATGAAATCCAGATCCTCAGTCTCATCTTCTGGATAGAATGAGGTGTAGGGGTCCAGGGTGGAGAGCATCCCGGCTATACTCTTGTTTACAAGCTTTTCGGGATCGATCTCATCGACATAGAAGGCATTGAGTTCTCTGATCAGAGATATGTAAATGTCAAGGTTCTTGGTGAGCTTGAAATCCTTGTTCTCCTGTCCGCCCATCAGGAATCCGAATGTAAGTATAGCCACGGCAATCAGTGCCGGCACAAGCAGTATCTTTTTTCTGTTTCCGCTTCTCATGAAATGAAATTTTCGCAAAGTTAATATTTAAGGCGTGTCAATCTTTCGATCACGTCATTTACCGCCTTCAGTGTCTCATCATAAGGCCTGATCAGAGTATCAATCCAGATTATTGCAAGCTCAAGACGCCTGCCGTTTCCCTCCATCGCGGTTTCGACAGGCTTCTTATTGATTCTCCAGGCCTCTCTGATCCTTCTGCGGATAAGGTTCCGGTCAACGGCTCTTTTAAAGTGCCTTTTAGGTACGGAGATAAGCAATCTTACGGGATGAAGTGACTCATCTGCCGGCATCACCCTGTATACAACCCTGAGAGGAGGCTGGTTGAATCCGCGGCCTCCGGAAAAGAGT
>DCSU01000030.1:0-989 GCA_002325785.1 Bacteroidales bacterium UBA1458
GAGTGCTCCTGAAGGTTATGACCTTCTCCTGGAATATAGGCGTTGACCTCTTTCTGGTTCGTAAGCCTCACCCTGGCAACTTTTCTCATGGCTGAGTTAGGTTTCTTGGGCGTGGTAGTATAAACACGGACACATACTCCCCTGCGCTGCGGGCAGGAGTCAAGGGCGGGTGCCTTGCTCTTGTCAATCAGCTTCTTGCGGCCTTTTCTAACTAACTGCTGAATTGTCGGCATAATTCAATTTTTAACTATTAATTTTCCTTTAAAAATCGGACTGCAAAAGTATTACAATTATTTTAATCTGCAACCACCTGTGCAATATTTACGTTAATTAATGCTCGCATAGCCCTGTCACGGCTTAACGCCATAACCTACCCATGCAGGCACTGTTTTCTGAAAATGTAACTTATTGGTTTGTAAGTTATTTTCAGGATTTTCTTCCCGACCTTTCCTATCGACTTCTTTTGTAAACTTACGTTTTGAAGGAAAGACCGGTACTCCTGTTTCTCAAAAAACCGGTGCAAAGAAAAGAAATATTTTCCAATCCACCACAACTTTTATGTACTCTTTTGAAAATTTGCTATTTTTGCGCTCCCTACGAGACGATATACATTATATAATATAATCCAACCTGAATATGAAGACATACTCAACAGACCACCTGAGGAACATTGCTCTGCTGGGGAACTCAAGCTCTGGAAAGACCACCCTCGCGGAAGCAATGCTTTTCAACGGCGGTGTCATCGAGAGACGGGGTACCATAGAAGCAAGGAACACCGTCTCTGACTACAAACCGATAGAGCAGGAGAACCGCAACTCAATCTTTTCCGCAGTTCTTTACACGGAATTCAAAGACAAAAAGATAAACATTCTTGACGCTCCCGGCCTCGATGACTTCTCCGGTGGAGTGGTCTCATCGATGTATGCAGCTGACACAGTGATGCTGGTCATTAATGTCCAGAACGGCGTGGAGGTTGGAACGGAGATCCA
>DCSU01000030.1:995-11957 GCA_002325785.1 Bacteroidales bacterium UBA1458
ATGAGAAGGCCAACTTTGAAAAGAGTGTTGAGATGCTCAACGAGCGTTTCGGAAACAACGTTACCCTGGCCCAGTTCCCCGTTAATGAAGGCACAGGTTTTAATACCGTCGTTGACGTCATCAGCATGAAGATGCTTCGTTACGCCAAGGATGGTGGCAAGGCCGAGGTGCTTGACATACCTGCCGAGCACATGTCAAGGGCCGAGGAGCTTCATGCAGCCCTGACTGAGAAGGTGGCCGAAAGCGACGAGTCGCTGATGGAGCTCTTCTTCGCCAATGACAAGCTCACCGAGGAAGAGATAGGCCGCGGTCTTCGTGCCGGACTCCTGAAAAGGGGTATATTCCCGGTCTTCTGCGTATCGTCAAAGGGAAATATCGGCGTCGACAGGCTGCTCGATTTCGTGGCTGTCTCCGCCCCCTCCCCTGCCGACATGCCGGCCCCTAAGAACTCGAAAGGCAACGAGGTCAAATGCAATCCTGCCGGACCGGCTTCGGTCTTCATCTTCAAGACAACCCTCGAAGAGCATATAGGTGAGATAAACTATTTCAGGGTGATGTCAGGCAAGATAGGTGAGAACCTTGATGTCATCAACACCAGCAACGGAACGAAGGAACGTCTCTCGCAGATTTTCGTCTGTGCCGGCAAGAACCGTACGCGTGTTCCCGAGATCTATGCAGGTGATATCGGCGGCTTTGTGAAGCTGAAGAACACCAAGACAAACCATACTCTCAATGCTCCGGGCAACGACTGGACATTTGAGAACATGAAGTTCCCAGCGCCCAAGTACCGCGCTGCCATCAAACCCCTCAGTGAAAGTGATGAGGAGAAGATGGGCGAGGCCCTCAACCGCATGCACCAGGAAGATCCGACAATCATCGTCGAATACTCCAAGGAACTGAAACAGATCCTCATCCACGGGCAGGGCGAATACCACCTCAACATACTCAAGTGGCATCTTGACAACATCTTCAAGATAGAGACACAGTATCTTGCACCGAAGATTCCCTACCGTGAGACAATTACAAAGGCGGCGGTAGCCGACTACAGGCACAAGAAGCAGTCGGGTGGCGCCGGCCAGTTCGGCGAAGTGCACATGATCATCGAGCCCTATGAGGAAGGTTCGGAAGCCAAATCAATGATGAAGATCGCAGGCAAGGATGTCAAGCTGGCCAACCGTGACAAGGAAGAGATTGATCTCCCGTGGGGAGGCAAGCTCATCTACATGAACTGTATTGTAGGCGGCTCCATTGACGCACGATTCATGCCTGCCATCCTCAAGGGCATTATGGAGAAGATGGAGGTAGGACCTCTCACAGGCTCCTATGCACGTGACATCAGGGTCTATGTCTATGACGGCAAGATGCACCCGGTTGACTCAAACGAGATTTCGTTCCGCCTGGCAGGCCGTAACGCCTTCAGCACCGCCTTCAAGAACGCCGGTCCGAAGATCCTTGAGCCTGTCTATGAGGTTGAGATCATGGTTCCCGCCGACCGTATGGGTGATGTCATCAGTGACCTCCAGGGACGTCGCGGGATGGTTCTCGGCATGTCAAGCGACAAGGGGTTTGAGGTGATCAAGGCAAGGGTACCCCTGGCAGAGATGAACAAGTACTCCACCGCTCTCAGTTCGCTCACCGGCGGCCGTGCTATGTACACCATGAGGTTCTCCGAATATGCACAGGTTCCCGGCGAGGTCCAGGATTCCGTCATCAAGGCTTACGCCGGAGAAGAGGAAGAGGAATAGAACTCAGTATAAATATTCTTACAGGGTCAGAGTCGTTGCATGCAGCGGCTCTGACTGTTTAATGCAAATCAATCCCCGTGATGGTGCCGGGCTCGGGGAAGCGGAAGGGATTAACCACCCTATCTGTTCGCCCGTCAGAATAATGAATCAGGAGGGTGTCGGCATTAACATATCCGAAGATATTCTCCGGCGTTGTGAGCGTATCAACAAACCATACGGTGGCAATCTCCTCCCCGGCAGGGTCCAGGGATGTTTCAAACCCAACCACCCCCTCATCATTGGAGAGATGGCTGATGATATAGTTGTACATCCCTCTGTGTTCTGAGTTAGACCCCATGAGCAGAACGTAACCGTTCAGCACATCAACTTCAAAATCGGAATAGCCATTGAAGAAGGACGATGTCGACACGTACATCTGGCGGGCATAATCCAGACCGGAAATTGTCACGGCAGGTTCTTCAAAGGTAATCACCCTGTAGGGGAGTCTGACATTGAATTCGTTCTCGCCTGAGACAAAACTGAGTTTCTTTGACTCAATGGCCGCTGTAAGGGTCGCTCTGTCAGGTTCCTTCCCTGCCGGGAAATATACACGTACAATCACCGGGCAGGCAAACTCGCTCTGGTAACCGATGGCCTCAGTCTTCTGGTCAAGCAGGTGCTGCAGGTATACAGCATCAAACGGATCAAAGAATTTGTCTATGGTAAGGGAATAGTAAGTGACAGAGTCGGTATCACTGGACGGCTGCTCAATCACCCGTGTCACCGGGACGAAGATCAGGTTTTGCAACTTCTCGTCGTTATACTTTGCAGTGTCATATAAGATATGAACCGAATGACTGGCTACATAGGTTGAGACGCCGTAGACGCCATCGATCCTCCTCATCTGGTTGGCAAATGCCGTTGAACTACCGAAGCATTTGATGTTCTTGAGTCCTGACATCTCAAAGAGGCCAGCACTATTAATTTCCTCAGGGGTGCCCCATTTCTGGTTAATAGTTGGCACCTCAAACAATGTTCCGGCTGCTATCCCGAGGATGATCAGGGCGCCAAGCACAACTGCCGGCAGCCACTTCATATTCTTTTTGTTTATCTGCAGCGTATCCTTCTCAGGACATGCATGGAGACAGTCGCCGCACAGAGTACAATCGGCGTGCGTCACCTTCTCCATGGAAGCCACGTCAATACCCTGCGGACAGTTGACTGTGCACAGTCCGCATGAGGTGCAGGTCTCAGTGTTACGGGTAATATGCACCGGGTCAGGGCGTACCCTGTTCATCCGTGTCACCTCAAGGATATAGCCTCCGGCCGTAACAACCAGGAGAGGCCAGACATATGAAATGTCCAGGCCAAAAAGAAGGAGTACCACGTAAAGCGCCATCACTCCCAAAAACCACCATGAATACTTGAATATGGCAGACAGGGCTCCGAGTGGACAAAGATAGCGGCACCAGAAAAGCCTGAAGAAGAGCGAACCCAGCACCAGCGCTCCTATGGCCAGCAGGGCCCATAGCAGTACCACGTCCGAATCGAACCCGGATACTGCCGCATAGTAGGGATCGAACTTCTTGCAGAAGAGTTCGCTTGACTTAAGGGTAAAATAAAAGGTAATGAAGAGTAGTGCGTATTTCAAAAGGCGAAGAGCGTAGTCAGCGAACCCTTTGGGTGTCATTCTCACCTTAAGTCTGTCGCCCAGTTTCCCGATCCACTCTCCTATCGTTCCGAGGGGGCATATATAGCCGCAGAAAAGCCTTGAGAACAGCACGATGCCTATGAAGAGCACCACTCCCATCATTATCTGTGTGCTGGTCATTGAACATGACAGCGAGTCCATTGTGAGATAGCTTCCAAGGGCCTGCAGTCCTCCGAAGGGACAGTATGCCTCAAAGTCGGGTGTATAGGCTTTGTCAAACAAAAGGCGGAAGCCCATGAATGCAAGGATACCAATTACGGCAAACTGATAGACCAGCTTGTACCAGTTGTGCTTCTTCATAGATCAGGGTTATTAGTGGCCTCCAAATATATCATTTCCGGAGCATTCCCCAAATGAGATATGACAGGCCCAGACCCTGCCGGGGCATCGCCTGCCGGCATCAGCCGGAAGATAATTCCCCCGGATTGCTGGCTTTCAAATCAGAGACTGCAGGATAGCAGTCCGCATAAAACAGCAACGACGCCTGATTGGGGGCGTCGCTGCTATTATATACCTGCGGTATGATTTTGTTATACCGCCTGTTCTATGCTCCAGACAAAGGCCCTGATACCCACCTCTTTATTGATTTCGTCAATGCGCTTTACCGCTTCCAGTAGCGGCGCCACCTTCTCATCATCAATGAAGGTCAGGGTCACGCCGTTGATTTCAGGCCATGTGTGGGTTCCCAGGTGCGGAGCACCGGTAAATGATCCAACTCCCTCCACGTTGTCCCATTGGGTGTATCCCCTGATCCCGAAGTGTTCGAGAGTATACTCCAGCTTTTCGGTCAGAGCCAGGTTGTAAGTTATCATTACTGCTTTCATAATCACTCTTTTACTGATTTTTCTTGTATCTCATCCAGGAACTTCATGTCGCGGAAGGCCACCTTGTGTTTCTTGTCGCGTTCGCCGTGGCGGGCTATGAGCACGTAGCCAACGGGTACCAGTACCATTGTAACGATGGTGGAGAACACCAGCCCTCCGATGACTGCTATACCCATCGGCTGCCAGAGCTCGGAACCTTCACCCGGGTTGATTGCCAGCGGAAGCATAGCCAGGATGGTGGTCAATGATGTCATAAGCACCGGCCTGAGCCTGGAACGCCCGGAAAGCAGAACAGCCTGGTAGAGCTCCTCTCCCCTGTCGCGCGTCAGGTTGATGAAGTCAACCAGCACAATTGCGTTCTTGACCACGATACCTATCAGCATTATGGCGCCAATGGCGGCTATGAGGCTGAGGTTGGTACCTGTCAGGAACAGCGCTATGGCAACTCCTGAGAATGCAAACGGTATCGAGAGCATGATGATTACCGGCATCTTGAGCGACTCAAACTGTGATGCCATCACCAGGTACACCAATATCAGGGAGATTGCCATCAGCAACCCGATGTCCATGAACGATTCAGACATGTCTTCGAATGCCCCGGATATCTCAACCATTACCCCCGAAGGTATCGTCAGGCTGTCAAGCTCCTTCTGAATATCGGCAACGATCTGGTTCAGAGGTCTCTTGTAGGGAGTGACCGAGACGGTGACAATGCGCTCCTTGCGCTTCCTCTCAATGTTTGGAGGCGACCAGTATTCCTTGATCTCAGCAATCTCGCTGAGCCGTATCACCTGTCCGGAAGGAGTAGCCACGCCAATGTTCTGCAGCTCGGTGATGGAGTTACGCGCTAACTCCTTGTACCTGACGATGACATCGTACTCATCGCCGTACTGACGCAGGCGTGTGGCAGTCAGACCGTCGACGCGGTTTCTGATCATATTCGAAACCTGGACAGTCGTCAGGCCATACCTGAGGAGCTTGTCCTGGTCGAGGATGATCTGAAGCTCAGGCTTGGATTTGTCGCGACTGACATCTACGTTTGCAGCTCCCGGGATCTTTTTAACCCTCTCGGCGAGCTGTTCTGCCAACATGTTGGTCTGGGTGATATCGAAGCCGTAAATCTCTATGTCTACGGTGTTGCCTCCGCCCATTGCACCCATGCTTCCGCTTGAGGCAAGTACCGAGAAGTTGATCACCTCCGGCATCGGGGCAATTATCCCGCGAATCTCCTCAGCGACCTCCTCCGACGATCTATTTCTATCTTCCACATCAACAAGTGCGAAGGTAAATGTCACCACGTGAGTCCCGCTCTCTCCGAAGAGAGAGGCGAACCCGCCGCTGTCATCCGTACCGGCCGACATCGAGATCAGTTTGACTTCCGGAATCTGTTTCCTCACGGTGGCATCTATCCTGTCTGCAACCTTTGACGTCTCAGTAACCCTTGTACCTGTCTGAAGCTCGACGGTTGCCGTTACCTGCGATTCATCAGCCGCTGGCATAAATTCCGTGCCGATGAATTTGAACAGGAACATTGATCCGGCGAAAACAATGATGGCAGCAGCAATAACGAATTTCTTGTGATGGAGCACCCACGAGAGGGTCGACACATAAAACCCGTCAAGCCACTCGAGGAATTTGTGAATGGAACCATCCCATGTCCAAAACGGTGCATTCTCCCTTATGGGTCTTAACCTGAGAAGCATTGCGCTGAGCGTCGGGGTGAGGGTTATGGCGGCCAGGGTTGACATTATGATCGTGATTGATACGATCCACCCGAGCTGCGAGAAGAGCACTCCGGTCAGTCCCTTTACAAAGGTCAGCGGAAGGAAGACTGCCACAACTGTAAGCGTGGTGACGATAACCGCCAGCCACACCTCGTTGGTGGCGTAGATGGCTGCCTCGCGCGGACGGCTTCCCCGCTCGATATGCTTTGAGATGTTTTCAAGCACCACTATGGCATCGTCCACCACCATCCCTATGGCTATAGAGAGCGAGGAGAGCGAGATTATGTTTATGGAGCTTCCCGTGAGGAATATGTAGATGAATGCGACCAGCAGAGATATAGGTATAGTAAGAATGATGATGAGCGTCGCGCGCCACCTGCCGAGGAAGAAGAGCACCACCAGCACCACGAAGAGGGCTGCATACATCAGCGTCTCCGTGAGGTTATTGATGGAGCCCTGGATAAACTCCGATGTATCCATTATCTTTTCTATCTGGATATCGGGAGGCAGATCCTTCTGAAGCTTCTTTATCTCGCTGTCCACCTCGCGGCATATCTGAACACTGTTGGCGCCTGACATCTTCTGTACGAAGAGGGTCATGCCCTGGCTGCCGTCGATTTTTGACACCAGTTTAGTCTCCCTGATTGTGTCATTGACTGTGGCTACATCACTCAGGTATACATTGTTACCGTTAAAGTTGCCTACAATGACATTTGAAATCAGGTCACTTTCTGCAAACTCGCCCTCTATCCTGACCGGGTAGTCCATCTTACCCATCTCGAGGTAACCTGCCGGCATATTCATGTTCTCCGCCCTTAGCATGTTGCCTATCTGCTCTATAGTAAGGTTGTAGGCTTCCATGCGCCTCGGGTCAACCTCCACATAGATCTCCCTTCCCGGCACCCCGGCCAGTCCGACGTTGCCGACACCATCAATACGGTTCAGCGGGTTGACCAGCTTCTCATCAAGTATCTTCTCAAGTCCCTTATAGCTCTCTTTTGCAGTGATGGCGTAAAAGATTACGGGCATCATGCTGGAGTTGAACTTGAAGATTGTCGGATCCTCAGCATCTTCGGGAAGGAAGCTCTGGATGAATGAGAGAGAACTCCTAACGTCGTTCGATGCTTCATCAAGGTTGGTCTCATATTCAAACTCCATGAATATGACCGAGACGTTATCACTTGATGTGGATGTCATCTCCTTCAGACCGGAGACGGAGTTGAGGGCGTCCTCGAGGGGACGGGTTATATTCGTTTCTATATCTGCCGCACTGGCACCCGCATAACTCGTGTAAACCGAGAGGAACGGGAGCTCGATCTCAGGATAGAGGTCGATTGGCAGCTGCGTCAGGGAATAAAGCCCGATGACCATCGTGATGACGAAGATCAGTATCGTGGTTACGGGCTTCTTTACTGCACTGGCATATATACTCATGTTCTATGATTGTCTGTTGTTAGTCATCAATTCGAAATCTCCACCTTCTGGCCGTTGTTGAGTCGTGCCTGGCCTTCGGTAACGAGGCTTTCTCCCTCTTTCAGGTCGCCGCCTGCAATCTCGAAGCGGTCATCAAACCTCTGCCCGAGGGTAACGGTCCTCCTTATGGCGATACCATTCTCAACGACGAAGATGAACCTCTCGTTTGTACCCTCCTGCATCAGGACGGCGTTTGCCGGAACCACGATGGCCTGCTCCTCGCCCATGTCAATGAATGACCTGGCGAACATACCGGGGCGAAGCAGTTCGTTGCTGTTGGTTATGCGCACCTCGGCCTGGAATGAACGCGACATGGGATCAATGGTGGGATGGAGCCTGAAGATGGTCCCCTCGAATTTTTTATCCGGGTAGACATCGGCTGCCACACGTACCTTCATACCGTTCTTTATGAGCGGGAAATACTGCTCGGAGATGCTTATGGTGATTTTGACCGGGTTGATCTGCATGAGAGTGACCACGGCAGCCTTGCCGGACATGCCCGGAGCACCTGAGTATAGTTCACCTTCCTCAAGATACCTGCCTGTGATGATCCCTGTAAAGGGAGCTTCAAGCTGGGTGTTATCCTCCATAAATTCAACGTTGGTCTTCATTACCTCGTACTGTGCCTTTGTCTGGTCATACAGCTGCTCCTTCACGCTCCCCAGCTTAAGCAGGGTGTCGAGCCTGGCCAGATCCTTCTCGAGGTTGGCAAGCTGTATCTTGTTGGCATAGTACTGGGTACGGTCCATCAGGAAGAGCTTCTGCCCTTTCTGCACCCTGTCACCAACCTCTACATATATCTTGTCAACCCTGCCCGGTGTTGACGGGGCAAGGTTAACCTCCTCATATGCCTGTATTGTTGATGTGTAGTCTATTGTCCGGGCTATCTTTGTCATGCTTACCGGCATCACCTTTACGGGAATGGCGGTGACTGAATCGGCTGCTGCTGCTGCAGCGGCTCCGGTTTTGTTTTCCTTCGGGCCACAGGATGCAAGCAGAATGCCTCCGGCAAGGATCAGTGAAAAATTTTTACAATTCATTGTATTCTGTTTTTTTTTGATTTCTGTTAAAGTTTGTTCATCAGTTTGTCAAAGGCCACCTTGGTCTGGAGCAGGTTCATCAGGGCCGATATATAGTTGTTCTGCGCCGTGAGGTAGTTATTGTTAGCCTGCGTCAGGTCAAGGCTGGAAGCCATCCCCTGATTATACTTGTTTTCGAAGCTCTTAAGGACACGGCCGGCGATCTCGATATTAGCCTTCTGGCTCTTGAACTGCTCATTGGCGTTGAGCAGGTTGTACCTGAGCTGCCGCTCCTGCATCAGAAGCTGTTCGGAGACCATCGACTTTGAGTTGCCGGCTTTTTCAAGGTTGATCCTTGCTCTTTTGATCTTCGCATCCCGCAGTCCCGATGCAAAAATCGGTATCTGAAGCTGCACGGCGACGGCGGATGAGGGGAAATACTGCATATGCAACAACTCGTCTCCCATACCGTTCCTGTTGTAATATATAGACCCTGCGAGGCTGGGCAGAGTTGATGCCTTTGCGCTCTTAAGCGCGAGTTCAGACATCGCCACCTGGCTCTCAATTAGCTGGTAGGTAATATTATCCTCCATCCTGAACTCCTCAGTGATAAGAGCATCAACGTCGATCTTCCCGGTGATATCATCAAGTTTCTCGGTGAGTTCGATAGCAGTTTCACCCGGTACTCCGAGAAGGAACCTGAGCATGTTGTAATTCACCTCTGTTGAGCGCAGCATTGACGATCTTGAATTTTCAAGAAGGGTAACAGTCGACTGCATCTGGTCAACGTCAGTTGCCTCGGCCATACCAACACTGTACATTGCCTTCGTTGATGCGAGGATGACATTCAGGTTCTCAAGGTTTGCGTCTACTACGCCCAGACTCTCTTTAAGTGTGAGGATCAGGAAGTAGACATTTTTGACGCTCTCCTTGGTCTCGAGTGTTGTCTGTGTCAGCCCCTGCCGGGCCAGCGTTGTCGCCATTTTTGCCGTCTGCACGCCTACAAGCCAAGGGGCGTTGAAAACGACCGTAGAAGCTGATAAGCCTACTGCAGCGTCATAGATGGTACCAAACTTGAAAGGTGTAGGTGTTCCCCCGAAATCAATGATCCTTGTCATTATGGCAAGGTTGTAGCTAAGCGAAGCTGTTGCGTCTATCGACGGAAGGCCTGCAGCCAACGCTTCCCATTCACCCTTCTCAGATGCAAGCAGATCATACCGTGCCGATGCCACACTCCGGTTATTGTCAAGTGCATACTCCACAGCCTCGTCGACGGTAAGCGACAGAGATGCCGGGATATCCTGTGCCGGGAGGCTGAGAGCGGAAGCGGCCAGGAGAGGAATAACAAAAGCAAAAATTCTTCTTTTCATATATTTAAATTATCTGTTGATCATTCATTAATTAAAAACCGGGTTCCAGGTCGTTGATGAGGCTGGTACCCTTTGGTGTTGAGATGCCCCTCAGGAAGTTGATCATGATGTTCCTGATAAGGTCACGCTGAGTAAAATGCTCGGGCGGAAAGAGCTTCGTGTCACCTGTCAGATTGCCTAGTCCCGATACTGCCCTGCTGATGATTTCAATGTCAATCTCTTCCCTGAAAAGCCCCTGCTCTATGCCGGCCCTGAGCATTTTCCTGGCCCCTTCATGGTCCGGATTATCGCAGGTGGCCTTGATGCGTTGAAGCACTGCATCATGATACTTGCGCAGGTCAGAACCTATCAGGGGGTTCAATGATGCCATATGCTCACGGCTTATCCTGAGCATGGTAAATATAGCCTCCATAACATTGGATGAAGAGTTCATTATCTTCTCCACCATCTCTTTCTGTTTGATTATCATGTCATTCATCACGGCAAAGAGAAGTTCGTCCTTGTCGCGGAACCTTTCGTAAATGGTTCTTTTGGACATGCCGAGGTGCGTTGCTATATCATCCATAGTGACGGCCTTTATACCGGAGGTCCGGAACAATTCTGCTGCTCCGGCTATAATTCTGGTATCATATTCTTCTGCTTGGTTCATTCTGTTCAAGGAATTCGGGCGCAATATTCAGAAAACTTTTCTGGTTTTGCAAGTTTTTTCTGTCATATAATTGTTAAATATCGCCGGACGGACGGAAAATGCCGGTGAATAGCGAATCAGGCAGTAGGAGTTAGGCAGTAGGCAATAGTGGAGGTCCCAGGTACCAAACAGTATGTAGCAGGAGGCAGGAGGTATTACGAAGTAAGAGTAAAGTGTTTCAGGATAGGGGTAAAAATTGATAATCAGTAGCTTTCACTACTGCCTATTGCCTACTNNCGTGCCTCTGTACTCGCGGCCCTCGTACTCTTCATCATCATACCCCGATGCACGGATAACATAGTAATAAGCACCCGGCCCGGCCCGACGCTCGGTGTAATTGATCTTACCGTCCCACCCCTGCCAGTTCTGCAGGTCCTCACCGTCACCCTGGTAGTAATAGACCCTGTGACCGCTTTTGGCAAAAATCTG
>DCSU01000116.1 GCA_002325785.1 Bacteroidales bacterium UBA1458
TCCCTGAAAGAATACTGGTGGAAACCCTGATGAAGTATCCCTGGGTCTTCTGATCCTTCTTCACCGGATATCTCAATTCCTCTATCGATGATACCTCTGACTTTCCGATCCTGAGAGTTTGCGGGGTTGTAACCTTAATATCCAGGTAGCTGGTAGTATCGCCAACAATGGTCCCCGAAATCCGGGAACCATCATTAAGCACAACGGTATATTTACGCTGCTGACCTGCTGCAGAGAGTGTAAGTAAAACACAAACCGCAACTGCAATACTTCTTATCATAAATTTATTCTTCTGTTATGGCGATATGGCTTATCTGGATTATATTTTCCGGGTCGCTGTAGTCATATTGGTATATACCCCCTTCACCAACAAGCATCAGAACGCCATTCATCGGGATTACATCGTAGGTGTCAAAATCGGGATAATGTGCAATCTGACTGGTTATTATGGCCAGGGGATTGGATTTATCGTATATTTTCAGTCCGGCCGCACCATCGCAAACGAACAGCAGGTCACCATCGGTTCCCAGTCCGTGCGGATTAAACATCGGGTACGATTTTACCAGATATGGGTTTGTTATGGAGGATATATCGATAACCTCGAGCAGGTTTTGTCCATTGTTGCACATGTTGCCTGTTCGTAGTGTTACATAGGCATACTGACCGTCAACCACCACGGGATCGCAGGCTGTGAGATGGTCGTATGATGATATCTGAACAGGTTTTTGGGGTTTAACAAGGTCGAAAATCAGCATACCGGTTGTGGTTCCCACAAATAACTTGTTCTCAAGACGGAAAAGCGTTTCCATGTTACGCGGCACATCAACACTATCGATAACCGTCATGTCGGATGCCGTGGTGATATCAACTGTTTTTAACCTTATGGGTACCGCTATTACATAGAGGTAATCTTCATTCAGCATGAAGCGGGCCATTGAGCCGCCGGTGCCGGCTCCACCTGTCCAGTTGCCGGCTGCCTCAGCATTCATCATAAAGTCCATGCCACCACGGTATATCATGCCGCCATTTCCATATTCATCCATCTTTTCGGTAATCTTCTTTACCTCCCAGTCGACGATAACGCCCTTCGATTTATCCACCATTGCATAAGGGTACCACAAATCCCCCTCAGGAACGATTTCCGGAAAAACATTCTCCAGGCGGTCAATCTCGACGGGATTATCTATATCTGTTATATCAATCGATAGCAGGTCAACATAGCTATCGGCGAAAAGTACATTGCCGCTTATTGCCATATCGACATTACCCATGATCTCGTAAAAAGCCACTTTTTCAGGGTTTGAAGGGTCTGAGTTATCAATCACGTGAATTCCCTTACCATATTCATTAATAAAGAGATACCCGTCTTTGAAATACATTTTCCCGGGGTGGGAAATCTCGATTGGGGCACTTTTCTCAAAGCTGGCCCTGAATTCATCAAACGGCATGTAAACAGGCACATTGGCCTCGTAAGTTATCAGTTCCTGGGTTCTGTCGGTACAGGCTGTAAAAGCAGCCATCATGACGACCAGTAAAGTAGCGGATTTGATCAGGTTTTTCATAATTGGGTTATCTGTTGTCGGTTATAATATAGCAAGTAGCTCTCTGTCAAGGTTCTTATGTTTATTCGCCAAGCGGATTTACAACCTGCCCAATGAAGAGGAGAGTGTTTGTGGTCCGTTCCCGTATAGCAAAGACAAAGGGTTTGTCAACCACAAACTCACGCGGCTGGGGCGGGAAGCTTGTTACTTCAACTCCAATTGTAGTAACAGCAGCTGCCTCAGTGCCTTTTTCATCTACTTCCACGAATGTGTTCTGCTTAACAAAACTGACATAAATTGACGCGTCGGAAATTCCGGAGAGGTTCGCCAGCCCTGGACTGAATGCATCAAGCATACCCATGCTTTTAAGCTGGTCAGTAAGGTACTTCTCATATGAGAATTTATACTTTGGCATGTAAACAATCAGTTCACCAAATTCTTCCTGATCATCAAATGCCGATGTGATTGTGTTCCACTTCTCTGCTGTCAGTGATGCAGTAAAATCAGGGAGTGTTTCCTCCGGTACCACAACCACCATAGTGAAGTTTGTACAGCCATATGGCAGTTCGATTGCCTTATAGCCAGTTCCTGAGGTCACTTTAGAACCTACCTCTCCCTTCATTGTGCTTACATCTGCAGAGCCTGATCCATCTGTGTAAAATGGTCTGTCTGAGGTCAGGTCCTCATCGAACTGATAGCTCCAGTCGCCCTTGAAGTAAAGGGCATTCATCAGAAACATCACTGCGTCGCCGGATATATCATTGAGCACCTTCGGGATTTTCCCGTTTGTATTATCACTTGCCCATTTGTTAATAGTTGTGAGGGAGGAAGGCAGACTAAAATCAAGGCCTGCTATTTCTGCATCGAAATCAGTGCTCATCGTATTAAGGAACGGACTCTTGACAGTGAACCCCTGCCTGTAGAAGATTGCGTTTGCAAGGGCCAGCTTTACCTTGGGATCGACGACCAGCAGCTGAGCTGTAAGGCTTTTGTACACCTCGTTTATTTCGCTAATTGTAATGTTAGCAGGATATTTAAGGGTCTCCTTCAGCTGATCATAGGTATCTCCTCCGCATCCATTTAATAGCATTGTAAGCGCCGCACTGGCACTGAGTGGTGAAAGCATTAAGTTTTCGTTCTCCTCCGCGGCTACTTTTGTAAAAAGCTCAACTCCAAATTCATTGCTATAGGTAATTACTTCCTGCCCCATAGCAGTCAGGTTCAGGCTTTTTGGAGTAAGATCAGGCTCCTGGCCGGGCTCTTTAGAGCATGAAATAAATCCGGTAATTGTTGCGAGGCTAAAAATTAGTATTCCTGTGTATTTCATATCTGATAGTTTAAGTTAGTTGTTCTTCGAAACCAAGCGCTTTTATATCCTAATACGAAATGAGTCTATGAAACGCTGCAAGGCGATCAATAAATAGTAGTAAGTAGAGCTGGGGGGGAGCCTGATCGCTAATTATCTTCAACATGCAACTTGCAACTTGCAGCCTGGGGATATGTGTATTTATGTCGTGACTTGATAATCAACAACAGGCATAGAAATAATTATTTCAGGGGCCAAATGACGGCAGATAACGGAATGAACTAATCGAAAGGCTCCGGTTCGAAGCCTTTTTAAAAGGATCAGTGCGAGTTAAATATAAAGGTTTCCTTAGTCAGGGATTTGTCTGCTATGCCCGGGTATTTCAAGAAACAGATTTCTCTTTTGTTTATCGAATTTAGAGAACCCGCGATCAACAATTACATATTCAAAGGGCAGCCTGGCTCTCTTCAAAACAGGAATTGCCACTCCGGTAATCTCTTCGACAGCTTTTTTCAGAAGAGGCTCAGTCAACTCGCCGAGCTGGATTGCGGGCATTAGCTCATCGTATACCCTGAAATCAGGCGCAAATCCATCCTTGAAGCTGGTAACACCCTCTGCATTGGCATACTTAATGACTATGGGCTGCAATCCCCAGTTTTTGAAGTCAGAATACTCAGCCACATTAGTGTACCAGTCTTCAGGTTTTATGGTGATGGACGCAGTATATTTTCCGTATGTAGTATCACCTACAGTAACAACATCCATGTATGGTTCCAGTCCGCATATCGTCAACTCCGACGCACTGGCGGTCCCGTTTCCGGTAAGAACATATAATTTACTCAGACCCAGTTTAACCGGGACCGTCGGGTCAAATTTCACTCCGGTCTGCTCCAGTATGTTGTTTGCAATCCAGTAGGCCTGGTATTTGTCATTCCATTGAAAAGTAACCAGGGTACTGCTGTTGTCCACAGTAGTCTGAGGTGCAATTGAACTGGTCAGATACTGGGCAGCTGTAGTGGAACCACCCCCATTGTACCGCAGGTCAAGGACCAGATCGGTGATCTGATTTATCTTAAAATACTGCAGCGCAAGGTTCAGGCTGGTGCTGTTGTATGAGGAAATATACTGGAGGTACACAAGGTATCCGATCTTACGCCCCTCCCGCTCTATAATCTTGTACATGAGGACCGGGTCAAGATTCAGCTCCTCAGCCACCAGGAGAACTGTTGTCCCGGCTGAAATACCCTGGCTGGTCAGGATCCCCTTGGTGACTGAAATTGATGTGCCGGAAAGGAGTTGTCTGTAATTGATATCTGTGATATTCGCCCCGTTCAGGTTGATGATAAGATCACCTCTTGCAAAACCTGCTTGTGAGGCAGGGGTATTTGGGTAAACATATTCAACTATCGCGAAATAATTGCCAGTGGGAGAGCCTGTGCCATCTACAAATCTTCCGAATGCCAGGGAGTAGCCGTAAGTTTTTTCAACGCCCTGGAGACTTCCTTCAAAAGCAGTTATGTCATCGGTTATATAAGACCACCTGTCTTCTTCGTAAAGGAGCTTATCATAATAGACCTTGGGGTCGGTTTCATATCTTATGTCAATTGCCGGCATTTTGTCATACCAGAGATATACATCCGTCATTGCATCCTTGATGAACCCGTTAATTTTCTGAATCAAAACGGGGGCCTGTTCTTGTTCCTCTTCCTCCTCAGGGATAGGCTTCTTCTCGCACCCGGCAAGAATGAATGCTGCAAATAAAATTAACGGCAGCCAGTGTCTTATAGTTTTCATAATCTTCCGATCAATTAATCCGGAATAAAATTAATCAATTTCTGTAATATTGGATCGCTTGTTTCACGTAATCCGGTCCGCTTCCATGGTGATGATAAATTTACAATCGGCGTAACTTATCCTATTGCTTATTTTAGCATCTTCACATATTCATTTATAACCTCCCTATGAGCAATCAGAGAACTCTGGCCAAAACACTCGGATTGGGTTACGTCATAATCTTCGTTATTGCGAATATCATTGGCTCAGGAGTGTTCAAAAAAATAGCACCGATGGCTGCCGAGCTGCAGTCATCGTCATGGATACTTCTGGTATGGCTTGTGGGAGGGATCATAACACTCTTCGGCGCACTCAGCAACGCCGAACTGGCGGGGATGCTGGCCGACACCGGCGGCGACTTCGTCTATCTCAGGAAAATTTATAACCGCTTCTTTTCCTTCCTCTATGGATGGTCACTCTTCGCTGTTATCCAGACCGCAACCATCTCATCTCTTGCATATGTTCTCACTCAGTCGCTGAACAGCATCATCACCATACCCGAGATGCTGCCGGCGTTACATGACTTCACCATAGGTGGGATTTTCTTTCCTTTTCAGGATTTCGGCATCAAACTGACAGCCATTCTTGTGATCATGCTGCTGACCCTGGTCAACATGTCAGGTCTGAGGAGCGGGGCTTGGACCGGCAAGGCTATCTTTTTCATTGTATGTGCAGGGCTGGCTGTGATTATCATTGCAGGACTGACCACGAATGCACCCCGTCCTGAGAATTTCATCATTGTGAGGGAGCTGAGTAACGGCACTGTCACCCTGTCGTCATTTTATACGGCGATGCTTGCTGCCTTCTGGGCATACCAGGGATGGGTCTCTGTAGGTTTTATCGGAGGGGAGATAAGGGATGCAAAGAGAGATATTCCAAAGGGAATTGCTATAGGGGTCTTTGTGGTGATAATTGTGTATCTCCTTGTCAATTTGGCATATTTGCGGGTGATGTCAATACCGCGACTGATTCAGGTGCACGAGGCAGGCAACCAGATCGCGGCAGTTGAGGTGGTACGAACCCTGTGGGGAACCGGAGGGGTTCTCTTTATATCACTTTTGATACTGGTTACCACACTCGGATGCCTGAATGCCAGTATCCTGACTGGTTCACGTCCATATTATGCAATGTCGCGCGACAGGCTTTTCTTTTCCGGTATCGGGAAACTTAACAGCCGGAGTGTGCCCGGCAACTCATTGCTGTGGCAGGGGATATGGGCATCGGTGCTCGTACTGTCAGGCACCTTTGATCAGTTGACGGACATGTTGATCTTTGCAGTTTATATATTCTACGGAGCCACTGCAGCAGGAGTGTTTATTTTGCGCCGCAGGATGCCCGATGCGCACCGGCCTTACAAGGTGCCGGGCTACCCGGTCATAACAGCAGTGTTTGTACTCTTCTGTATCGGTCTGTTTATCAATACAATTATTACCCAGCCCCGGGAAGCGCTCATTGGCCTTACACTGATCCTGGCTGGCGTACCGGTTTATTTTCTCTTCCGCAGGAGATATTCCGGAAAAGATCCGGGTGAAGAGTGATGCCAGTTGATGGATGTCATCCGGATGGGGATGTTCTGAGAGATAAATTGTTGAGCGGACTACAGATGTAATTGTTTTCTTATACCTTTGAACCGGAGGTGATTATGAAAAGGAAGTTTTTTTCAATCCTGGTATCCGGCCCGTTTCTGTTACTGATGGTGTTTCTGACCTGCAGTTGCAGTGCGGAGAACTGGCTGACGAATGTGGTTATGACGAACAGCTCGGGACAAAGCATACACATGTGGACTACCGGGGAATTACCAGATCTTGAAAACATACTTGATCCGGGAGAATCTCGCACCAAACTGCTCGAGACAGAGGTTGATTATATCACCACTGACATCACCCTGACCGTTTCGGTGAGTATGGGCGATCAGGTTCTGACCTCATCTTCCTTTACAGTCGGGGAGGGAGAGTGCACCCTCAATGTGGAATATTCCAACGGGAGCCTGGTTGAGATTGAATGAACGGATAATTATAATTCATTCTCTTATACTAACCTGACATATGGAAGGTATTTACAATCGGATCCTCGCGCTCGCCGAGGAATACAGTGACTATACTGCAAATAACCTGTCGAAACTTGTAAGGATCAAATCACTTTCCACTGAGGAAGGTGATGTTCAGGCCGAGTTGAAGCGACAGATGGATGAGGCGGGGTTTGATGAGGTCTTCACTGACGGCATTGGAAACGTGATTGGCAGGATAGGCAGCGGGAAGAAGATACTTGCCTATGACGGTCACCTTGACACTGTTGACATTGGTTCCATAAATAACTGGAGCTTCGATCCGCTGGGAGGGGATATCAGAAACGGATTCGTTCACGGTCGGGGTACTGCAGATCAGAAGGGGGGAGTAGCCGCCTTTGTCACGGCAGGAAGGATTCTGAAAGAACTAAAGTTTTCCAGGGATGTCACCCTGTACTTCACCGGCACCGTGATAGAGGAAGATTGCGAAGGAGTGTGCTGGAAACATATCATTGAGGAGGACGGAATCAGGCCTGACCTGGTTATCATTACCGAGCCCACCGGCCTGAAAATAAATATTGGCCAGAGGGGCAGGATGGAGATGCAGGTCCATTTCAGGGGGAGGTCGTCACATGGCTCTGCCCCTGAGAGCGGAGAAAATGCAATATACATGGCCTCAAGGACAGCACTGGAAATTGAGAAGCTGAACCACCAGCTTGCCAGTGATGAGTTCCTGGGCAAAGGGAGCATAACGGTAACGGAAGTTATCTCACAGAGCCCATCGCTGTGTGCCGTTGCGGATTATGCCCGCCTGCATCTCGACAGGAGGCTTACGGCAGGAGAGACCAGTGAGAGTGCTGTTACTGAGATTGAGGAGTTAATAAAAGGTGTTAATGCAAAGGTTGTGCTGCCCGTTTTTAGCGGGAAATCATTCACGGGCCTGGGAATCGTCACAGACAAATATTACCCTGCATGGAAGATGGATGCGGGGCATGAGTCAGTGCAGCTTGGAGTTAAAGTCTTCGATGGCCTGTTCGGCAGAAAACCCTTGATTGACAGGTGGCTCTTCTCGACAAATGGAGTAATGACCTGCGGGATCTATGGCATCCCCACCATCGGGTTCGGTCCGGGCGACGAGGCGATGGCGCATGTTCCTGATGAAAAAGTCGCCGTCAATGAACTGGTGGTTGCTTCAGCCTTCTATGCTGCGTTTGCATATGAGATAAAAAATTGACGCGACAGGTCACTAAAGATCCTCAATGACAGCAATATGTGGTCATTTATTTGATCGGTGGAATCAGATAATTAACCGTATAGTTAATAATTAACCATTTGGTTAATTATTAACTATAAAAAAAGGAAGATATTCTTCCTTGTGGGACGTACTGGATTCGAACC
>DCSU01000062.1 GCA_002325785.1 Bacteroidales bacterium UBA1458
TATTGAACAGGATGCTGACATGGTGGTATTTATCCACCGTCCGGAGAAGATGGGGGTGTCACAGTTTGAAGACGGGCAGTCGACCAAAGGTCATGCCGATATTATCCTTGCAAAGAACCGTAACGGTCCCACTGATGAAGTCCTGCTCTACTTCAAGGAAGACCGTGCCACCTTCGTTGAGCCTGATGAGTTCGGTTCGGAGGTCTCCTTCCCGACGGCTACGCCTGGCGGAATCTACACCCTCGGGTCGAAGATGAATGACGATATCTCGTCAGATTACAGTGACTTTTCTCCGGATGACAACGGGCGCAAGCCCTCATTCTGAAACTGTCACCTGAGTCTCAGAGTGAGTCTGAGCGACACGGATTCGAAAGATGTATCATGGAAGCCGGCATAAACACCCAGCTCTGCCAGCAGGAATATCTCACTCAAGGCATAGCCTGCCTCATAGTAGTACCCCAGCTCCGGCGTATAGAGTGCCGAGAGCCCTATGTTCTCCCTGATGAGTGTCCGGCTCAGCCCGGGCAGTCTCTTCAGCAGAAGGGTGGGAGAGGTGTAATGTATGTGTCCCTCAGCAAAGGCGCGCGGGGTTGACAATGAATAATAAGGCTTCAGATAAAAGGCGTCTTCATAGTTGTTCAGGAGAACCGGGCTGGCCTGGGCGTTGAAGAAATAAATATCCTGAAGCCTTAAATTCTGTCTGTTGAGGAACCCGCCGCCCCGGATTCGCCAGCGGAATTCATTCATACTCCCGTACCTGGCTGTCCGGAAGATGTCAGCCAGGAACATGTCATAGTGACCTGAACGGGTCTCATCATAATTGTATCCGTGTTTCCAGGTAATCGTAAAGGTAGGGTAATCTGATCCGGCATTAATCTTCGCTTCGCCGGAGATCCGGTAGCGTTGACGCGGAGTCCATGTTAGTCCGGCAGTAAAAGAGAGGTGACTGGTAGTGGTTGCCGACAGCAGGTCATAACCCTCCTCCTCTCCGGTAACAAAGGGATTTTCCGGCAGGTTCTCACTATAGGGTATGTCTCGCCTGAAAAATGAAAATGAGGTGTTGTTTTCCAATGGCCGCCGCTGTTCATACATGCCTGAGAGCGACAGGTTAAGTCCGTTGGCGATCTCTCCCCTGTGCCCGGCAATGAAATAGAAGCTGTCATACAGTTTCATCCAGTTTTCCCTGAAAAAGAGTGAAGAGACAGTATTCACCAGCGGATTCACCCCTGATGGGGAGAACTCGTCCGACTGGCTGCCAGTCCTGAGGTAGAGATTGCCTGAACGCATCGGATCATAGAGGAGGTTGGCAGTGACATTCCACATCAGCGTCTGCCGGCTGAAGGCATACTTCACCGTGGGCGCCAGTGTTAAGCGTCCGGCCTTACCGGAGTTGACCGACAGTCTCATGCCGGTGCCTGCTGTAAAACCGTCAGCTGTATTGAATGAAAAGCTCTTGAGGTCAATCAGTCCGTCAAATTCCAGGCTGGTGTTTTTTGAAGGTTGCCACCTCTTGCCGGCAACAAGGTCTCTTATGAAGGTTTGTGCAGGGCTCTTCTTCTTGTTCTGAGATCCGCCGCCGATGGTGATTGATAATGTTGAACTGTCGCGCTTTGCCAGGGCTGTTCCGGAGGCAGTGACAGTAGCCAGGCTCACCGATTCCTCTTCTGTCAGCGGTATGGGTCTCACCTCTTTCCAGTACGATGAATCCTTCTGTGTTGCGTCTTCCTCGATGATGAAGGTTGTCTTCTCTTCTATCTCCAGGGAGGGTTTTTCTTCAGTGCGTTCAGTATTTTTCCGGTTCAGGCGTGCCAGTCTTGACATGTCAGATGCCGACAGTTCATCCCTTGCCAGCAGCTCTTCAATCTTCTTCTGTTCCTTAGTCTTTATCTCCTCCCGGGCCTCTTCCTCTGTCTCCGTAACGTTGGCAGAAGTCCTGGCCAGCGACCTGTCAGGTTCCACCTCGAGATATTTCACCGCGCTGGTATACGCTGCCCTGGCCTTTACTCCCATGATGGAGATGTCAACATCAAACTCGTGGCTTACCGGCATCCATATCTCCTCCTCAACGGGGTTGTAGAGCTGTTTTATTCTAATTGTCCCGGCCATATTCTCATTGGTCAGGTCAAGTGAGTGGATAGCCCACAGGTCTTCGACAATATAGATTTCGCCGGTAAAGAGCTGCTGACTTCTGCGGCGGGGAGTAACCCTGATCTTGTCAATGACATAATCGCCCTGTGATGTTGATCCGAGGAAGGTGAACCTGTAGTGTGAGAATGCGTTGGGTGCCAGGGGTGAGATTGCAAGGTCGGCAAGGACAGGCTGGTAGAAGCTGGCTTCAAGGTAATCCATCGGGGAGGCCTGTCCCTCACTTACCGGAAGAGATGAGTTTGATGAGATCACACGGTGAACGTACTTGTCCGGAGCGGTGAATGTTATGTGGTTCAGTGACTCCGAAAAATAGTACTTTCCTTCCTCGATGTTACCTTCATTGGCTTCGATCTTCATTCTCCGCCTGATCATCTCAGGCAACTTGTCCACGCTGCCGCCTCCCCGTATGTAAACCTCGGCCCGGTATCTCCTTATCTGGCGAAGGTGGAAGGGAGCCATCCCGATTGTCTTACGCATTATGAAGAAGGCCGGGTCCTTCCCGGTGGCAGAGACTCTGACGGGAGGAATCTCAAAGAGCTGACCGGTGAGGGTGATATCTGCTGTAATATTCTCAGTGCCGAGGGTGAATACCCGGGTGACCGGCGTATAACCGAGGAACTGGAAACTGATGTTGTAGGTGCCGGGCGACAGGGAAATCTCGTATTTTCCGTCATTGTTTGTAGTCGTTCCCTGTCGGAGTTCAGAGATGTAAATTGTTGCCCCGGCCATTGGTATGCCGGTGTCGTCGGTTATCCTCCCGCGTATAACCTGTGCATTGCACAGGGTGGTTGAAAACAGAATCGAAAAAAGCAGGAGCAGGATCCGGCTGTTCATGGTCACGACTCTTCTTCTGTATACTCTTTCAGGGAGGAGCCTGCCACCACTATCACGAACTCGCCCCTGGGGGCTTTGTTCCTGAAATGTTCTGCGAGTGATGAGAGTGTTCCGCGCAGTGTCTCCTCAAATTTTTTTGTCAGCTCCCGTGATACGGAGGCTCTCCGTTCGCTGCCAAGCACTGCAGCCAGTTGTTCAAGGGTCTTAAGCACCCTGAAGGGGGACTCATAAAAGATCATCGTCCGTTCTTCCTCCGCAAGTGAGGCCAGCCTCTTCTGCCTCCCTTTCTTCTGTGGAAGGAATCCTTCGAAGCAGAAACGGTCAGAGGGCAGTCCTGAGCTGACCAGAGCAGGGACGAATGCCGTCGCTCCCGGCAGGGCCTCCACAGGTATCTCTCTTTCGAGGCATCGTCTTACCAGCAGGAATCCCGGGTCAGATATGCCCGGAGTTCCGGCATCGGACACCAGGGCTGTCACGGTGCCCTGCTCAATGGTGTCGCATACAGCTTCGAGGCTGCGGTGTTCATTGAACTTATGGTGTGAACGAAGAGGCACGCTGATGCTGTAATGATCAAGCAGAAACCTTGTCGTCCTGGTGTCTTCCGCAAGAATGAGATCTGCGGACTTCAGCACTTCCATGGCACGCACGGTTATATCACCGAGGTTGCCGATGGGAGTGGGCACCAGGATAAGCTTAGACATGCAGGTTGAATTTTCTGCGGACCACGTCAACGAATGAAGACTGTGCTGCAGGGTCCGATCCCATGACTGTACTCTCATCGAGTATTCTCATTGCCTCGCCCAGTGATGCAGCTGCATTGAGCCGCCTGATGGTGTCATGGTATGCTATGCTGTCACCGCTGAACAACTCACGGATGAAGTAGAATTTGTCATTCATTCCTATTGCAGTAGCAATGTCGGCTATGGGTTTGCTGTGCATGACGGATGAAATCACCCCGTCATGCTTTTCCGACTGCATTTTTTCTCCTATGGTTCCGGTGCTGGCAAACCTGTCGGCCAGGATTGACTTCAGTGCCTCCGGCGCCTTCATCGTTTCATGCATTCTTTCAGTCTCATTCACCTGTTCAGTTACGGGTTGTTGCATCGGTTCCCGGTTCCGATGCGGTTCCTTACCGGCAAAGTTCTCAGCAGCAGTCTCTCCGGCCGGCTCAGTTTTCACCTTCTCCGCCACCTCGGTTTTTATCTTCTCCGTTACCTCGATTTTCATCTTCGCCGCTGGCTCAGTTTTCATCTTCTCCTCCATCTCGGGCGGCCTGACCTCTTCCTGTGTCTTCTTTGGTTCCTGTGTATTGATCGTCGCGGGCTCCTCCGGCCTCTCAAGAGCGGGCAGAAGTCTGAGCAGCTCTGAGGCGCTGCGTATCCTTGAGCGTGTCAGCTCTATCTCAGCGGTATGTGTTGACTTTATTGTTGAAAGCTGATCAAGCAATGCCAACGCCTCCTCCAGATCCCTTCCTATTATGCTCACTGCCTTGATTAAATCCATCTCCCTTTGTTTTTTATAATGATCGTTTTCTTTATTTTGCAAAAGTAATTAATAATAATCTTTCAGCCTGAAATAATCTCTTTACAGTATTGAACGGCGAAATCGTAAACTGAAGTATGGAGTTTCTTGAAAATTCGGTCGACCATGCCGGCAAGCGCGGTTCTGTTGAGGTAATTGCGGGCTCGATGTTCTCAGGCAAGACCGAAGAGCTGATCAGGAGACTTCGGAGGGCCATGTATGCCGGACTGAAGGTGGAGATATTCAAGCCCTCGGTAGACACGAGGTATTCAGAAGACAGGGTTGTCTCTCATGATGAGAAGTCGATATTATCAACCCCGGTAGAGAATGCTTCCTCCATACTTCTGCTTGCCAGCGGGGTTGAGGTTGTGGGTATAGATGAGGCTCAGTTTTTTGACAACAGCCTTGTGGAGGTCTGTACTGCTCTTGCTGATTCCGGCTCGAGGGTGATTGTTGCGGGCCTTGATATGGACTTCTCAGGCAGGCCCTTTGGTCCCATGCCGGCGCTGATGGCGGTGGCGGAGTATGTGAGCAAGGTTCATGCCATATGTGTCAGGTGCGGTAACCTGGCCAACTATTCGCACCGCAAGATCAAGGATGACAAGGTAGTGGTACTCGGAGAGAAAAACATTTATGAGCCACTCTGCCGGTCGTGTTACATCAAATCAGTTAACAGGTGAAACTAAGCGCTCAGGATCTGGTGCACATTACTGACGGGGCGCTGTCAGGTGATGGTTCGCTGCATGTCACCGGCATCATGACTGACAGCCGGGCTCCGGGTGCCGGCACTGACGTGCTCTTTATCGCTCTGCGGGGTCCCAATCATGACGGCCACAGGTTCATAGAGCCCTTGTATGGCAGAGGTGTGAGGCTGTTTCTAGTAGATACTCTTCCGCATAACTACGGGGATATGATCGGTGCGGGTTTCGTCAGTGTCAATAATACCCTGGAGGCGCTCCACAGATTGGCACAGTGGCGCAGGGAAAGCTTTGGAGGCAAAGTCATAGCCGTGACCGGAAGCACCGGGAAGACAATAGTCAAGGAGTGGCTGGCCGGAGTCATGAGCACCACCAGAAGCGTCATACGCAGTCCGAAAAGCTATAACTCTCAGGTGGGCGTGGCACTGTCACTGATGAATATCGACGATAGTTATGAAGTGGCAGTCATTGAGGCGGGGATATCCAGACCCGGGGAGATGGAGAGTCTGGCACGTATCATCAGGCCTGACACAGTCATAATTACAAATATCGGAGATGCTCACGGTGAGAACTTCACAGGCAGGGATGCAATAGCCGCGGAGAAACTCAGGCTGGCGTCAGGAGCAGGGCTGGTCATCTGCAGTGCTGATGATGAGATCATCAGGAATGAGATGGCAGCAAGATATCCTTCGGTACCTCTCTTTACATGGTCACTGTCAGGATCACCTGCCGCTCTTTCTGTTGAAGTGGCAGAGATACATAACGACGGTCAGATGCTGCGGTGCACTACGGCGAACGGAACCTTTGAAGCAGTAATTCCTTTTGCAGACCGTGCCTCGGCGGAGAATGCGGTGTCAGTCATCGCATGCTGCCTTTCGGAGAATTTAACGGAACAGTTCATTTTGAAAGGGGTTGCAGAACTGCCGGTGGTGGCAATGCGCATGGAGGTGAAGCAAGGCATAAACGGAAGCACGCTGATTGAAGATTACTATAACTCTGACCCGGCATCTCTCGTGATGGCCCTTGATTTTCTAAGGAACCATGCAAGGGGTAGGACTACTCTCATTCTCTCCGACTTCAGGCAGATTGGTGGTGATGAAAAGAGGCTCTACGAAGGGGTGGCCATGGCTGTAAAGAGCGCCGGGATAGACCGCTTCATCGGGATAGGGGAGTCGCTGTCACGGCAGAAGGCTGTCTTTCCAACCGGATCGTTATTCTTCATCTCTACCTCCGAATGTTCCGACGCCATTCGAGGAATGGTCTTCCGTGATGAGACCATCCTCATTAAGGGTGCCCGCGTCTTCGGACTTGAGCGTATCAGCGCCCTTCTTGTCAGGCAGCTTCACCAGACACGCCTTGAGATCAATATGAACTCAGTGGTTCATAACCTCAATGAGTTCAGGCACCTGCTAAGGCCAGGTACGGGAATTATGGCGATGGTGAAAGCGTTTGCCTATGGCTCCGGTTCAGCTGAGATAGCATCGCTGCTTGAGTACAACGGGGTCAGCTGGTTTGCGGTGGCATATGCAGACGAGGGAGTAGCTCTCAGGGAGGAGGGAATAACCTCACCGGTGATGGTAATGAACCCCGATGAGAGCGTGATGGAGCTGATCATAAGGCATAACCTGGAGCCGGAGATATACAGCCTGGAGTCTTATGCGGCTTTTGCAGCCGTTGCAAGGAGATACGGACTGCTGCATTACCCGGTGCACCTGAAGCTCGATACCGGGATGCACAGGCTGGGATTTAGCATGAGTGATATTGACGCACTGCCGGGGCTTCTCTCGGGGCAGCAGCATGTAAGGGTTATGTCCCTGTTCTCACATCTTGCAGCCAGTGATGACAAAGCGCATGACGCTTTTACACACCGGCAGGCCTCGCTTCTTATATCTGCTGCAGAGAAGCTCAAACGGGCCCTCGGTTACGGCTTTAAGCTTCACCTGCTCAACTCCTCAGGTATCAACCGCTTTCCGCAGTACCAGTTTGACATGGTCAGACTGGGAATCGGCCTGTACGGGATAGGCCGTTATGAAGGAGTGAATCTCAGGCACACCGGCAGGTTCGTGACGGCCGTGTCACAGGTGAGAAATGTGCCTGCAGGCGATCCGGTCAGCTACGGCTGCCACGGTGCCTCAGATCATGACAGGGAGATAGCGGTAATACCCGTAGGCTATGCCGACGGACTACGCAGGGAACTGGGTGAAGGAAGAGGCAGCCTTTCAATAAAGGGCCGGAGAGTGCCCATCACCGGCAGCATATGCATGGACATGTGCATGGCAGATGTCACAGGAATGAATGTCAGGACAGGGGAAGAGGCAGAAGTGTTTGGTGCAGACATCTCCATTGAAGAGATCGCCGCACTGTGCAACACCATACCTTATGAGATTCTTACCTCAATACCTCCAAGGGTAAAAAGGATTTATGTCAATGAGTGATCAGCCCATATGGCTTATCTTCTCAAGCCTGGTCTGGTCTACGATACTGATTTTCTTGCCTTCAAGAGCAATTACCGACTCGGTGGCGAACATTGAGAGTGTCCTGATCGCATTGGAGGTGGTCATATTTGAAAAACATGCCAGGTCCTCGCGTGACACATATGCCTTGATGGTCCTTCCGTCGTTCTCAACACCATAGGTATCAAGCAGGACAAGGAGAGATTCGGCAAGCCTGCCCCTGATATGTTTTTGAGTCAGAGAAACGGTTCTGGTATTGGAGAAGGAGAGCTCAAGTGCCATCATACGCATCAGCTTCACTGAGAGATCCGGGTTTCGCCTGATGAGCTTCATGAACGGATCCCTGTCAAACCTGCAGATGCCTGAATCTTCAAGTGCCACCGCAGAGGCAGTGTATGTTGAGCCGGCAAAGAAAGCAGCATAACCAATCAGTCCCTGGGGCCTCACCATTCTTATAATCTGCTCGCGGCCACAGACGCCCTGTTTATAAACTTTGACCTTCCCGATGGCCAGGCAGTATAGTCCTGCAGGCCTGCTGCCTTCATGAAAGATCATCTCCCCCCTTTTAAGCGAGGTGCAGACATGATCCTGAACCAGCAACTCTTTCTCCCTGTCAGGCAGATCCCTGAAAAGTGAGAAAGGTCCCTCAAGACACTGCTCCAGGTATGGATTATTATAAAACATCTCCCCTTATGTTAAACAACATGTACAAAGATATTAAAAAAGTCGGTCAGGGAGAAAATTAACGTTTTTTAACACACTATAAAACAGACAGTTGGATATTAACTAAAAGGATCAGCGGTATCTGGCAATAATGGGTATTCTTCTGCCGCTGCCGAAGGCTTTGGATGAGACGCGAAGGACGGGTGGAGACTGTTTTCTTTTGAATTCGCTGGTACGCACCAGCCGTACTACTTTTTCCACCAGTTCCGCATCAAAGCCTTCCCCGATGATCTGTGCGGCTGACCTTTCCAGGTCAATATATCTGAACAGGACCGGGTCAAGACTGTCATAGGGCGGGAGCGAGTCGGTATCAAGCTGGTCAGGCTTCAGTTCAGCTGATGGCGCTTTATTGATGATGTCCGTCGGTATTATCTCTTTCTGTGCGTTGATCTCGTTTGCCAGGCGGTATACCTCTGTCTTGTAAACATCACCGAGGACCGATAGACCTCCTATCATGTCACCGTACAGTGTTCCGTATCCCGTTGCAGCTTCGCTCTTGTTGGAGGTATTCAGCACCATGTACCCGAACTTGTTTGCGAAGGCCATAAGTATAAGTGCACGCAGCCTGGCCTGTATATTCTCCTCGGTAATGTCAGGGGCTTTGCCGTCGAAGAAGGGTGTAACAGTCTTTTCGAGTATCTGCCGTGACTCCTCTATGCTCACAATATGCCACGGCACGCCCAGCCTACGGGTCATCTCCACCGAATCGGTCACTGAGTGTTCTGATGAATAGACGGAAGGCATCATCACAGCAAGGGTATTTTCCGGACCAAGGGCTTCAGCTGCCAGGGCCAGTACCACTGCTGAGTCAATCCCGCCGGAGAGTCCGATAACGGCTTTTTTCAGTCCGCCCTTGGTGAAGAAGTCCCTTATGCCCGTAACGAGTGCCAGGTGGACAAACGGTGTCATGTCCACGGGGAAAGAGGGGGGTAGTGAGTAACTGCGCCTGTAAGTGCCGGCAGCGGGTATCTCTACTATTCTCATCTCTTCACAGCAGAACGCCAGTTTCTCCAGGAGAGTTCCGTCCGCATCGATCAGAACTGATGATCCGTCGAAAATGAGTTCTGTGTATCCGCCGGTCTGATTGACAGAAATTAATGGTTTGCCATATTCTTTTGCATTCCTGGCAAAAACTTCGTTTCTGACCTTTATTCTGTTGTGCGAGAATGGATTGGCAGCGATATTAATTATCAGTGACGGGTTTTCTTTCATTATCTCATCGAGGGGGGTAACTCCGTACAACCGCCATGATGCCCTGTCTCCGAAAGGCTGCTCATCCCAGATATCCTCGCAGATGGTAACTGCCAGTTTCTCGCCGTTCAGGCTGATGGTTTGGAATACTGTTCCGGGCTGAAAATACCTGTCTTCATCGAAGATGTCATATGTAGGAAGAAGGGTTTTATTAATCACAGACCCAATCTTTCCATTGATCAGGAAGAATGCCGAGTTGTGAAGGCTTTTACCAAAGACGCCGGTATTGGGAGATGGCCCGCCGACAATAGCTGCGATACCTTTGCAGTGTGTTGCTATCTCGAACACGGCTGCCATGGAAGCGGAGATGATGTCATGCCTGAGCAGCAGGTCAAGCGGGGGGTATCCTGTGACTGCCAGTTCGGAGAAGACTATAAGGTCTGCACCTTCTGAACGTGCACGGTTAATGTGAGAAATGATTTTGGTGCTGTTGTAAGAAATATCTCCAGGGATATAATTCAGCTGAGCAAGAGCAATCTTCATAGCAGGTTCGTCAGAACTTGATCCCCATCATGATACGTAACATTCTCAATCCTGACCTGTCTTCGGGCTGATCAACATCCTTCAGGTCCTTGGTGATATCAAAAAAGTCCTGGTCGTAACCAATCCCGCCAACCAGTGTAAGGTCTGTGTTAAGATCATACTCAACGCCTGCGTGAATGTGCCATCCGGCGTTCAGTCCGTAAACTTCCTTCCTGGCATTCTCATTGTCAACAGGAGGCTGGTTTGCCGGCAGGTCTACCGTTGATTTGACGAGCATCCGGATATCGAAACCGATATCAGTGAAGTAGGTAAGATTGCCTATCTGGTCAGTTTGGAGCCGCAGGCCCAGGGGAATGCTCATATAACGCAGGTTATATCTTATCTCATCACCGGTTAGCACCAGCGGTTGTAAATTATTGAAGATCATTCTATGAGGTTCGATAACACTCTGCCTTCCGCCTGCCGAAATCAGACTTATTCCGGTTGAGATGGCATAATGATCGTCAAAGTAGAGAAGCACATTCAGCCCTATGTTAACGCCTGGCTTCACCCCTTCGCTGATATAGTCCGAGGAGTTGGTGCCCATCCATGAAATTACCGGGTCAATGTGAACTGCAAATTCCAGCTCCTGTGAGATCCCCTTCACTGAGAAGGCAGCCAGCAATATGACGGCAAGCGCCCTGAGGTAAGAACGGTTGAATACTCTTTTCATCTTCTCATAGTTTGCCGGGCAAAATTATAAATAAATGTCCTTATTTTGTATAATCTAAATGATATTACCGCTGATATGATGCATGGCTCTTCATTATACAGACTTGCAGCGTTGCTGATGCTGCTTCTTGCTCTTGCGGCATGCCGCCGTGATCCATATAAGGTTAACCTCTCAGGCATTGCGTGTGACCTGGAACTGAGCGACCTTGGAAAGGATATTTTTGAGACGCCGCCGAATGAAATGGCCGCAAAGGCAGAGGAGCTCAGGCAGGAGTATGGTAGTGCGCTGACCACTTACAGCACCGTTATAGGGTTGGGTGACCCGGCAGACGAGAGGTGGAATCAGGCATTTATCCTGTTTGCCACTGACCTCCGCAACCTGGATTTGTGGGATGATGTTAAGCGCGTTTTCCCCGACACTGATAAGCTGGAACAGGAGCTTGAGAGTGCCTTCAGGCATTACAGTTATTATTTTCCTGACAGAATCATTCCGGAAGTGATAACCTGCATCTCGGTATTCAATAACAGCATAATAGTGGATGATTCCCTGTTAATGGTCAGCCTTGACCGTTACCTGGGCGCAGACTCGGAGTATTATCCCCCTCTGGGTATTTTCAGCTACCAGGCGCGTAAGATGACGCCTGCCTACACTGCCTCTGACTGCATGTATGCATGGGCTTCCACGGAGTGGGATTACAATTCGGGAGGTTATGGTACCAGGTCTCTTCTTAATACCATGCTTCACGAGGCCAAACTGGTCTATTTCACCAAAAGGATGATGCCCGCGGTGGCTGACACGGTGCTTCATGGTTTTACCGGTCGTCAGATGGAATTTTGTCTTAAAGGCGAAGGAGATATATGGGATTATCTTGTCAGTAACGATCTGCTCTTTTCTACAGATGGGTTCCTGATACGGAAGTTCACAGGGGAGGCTCCATTTACCAGCTACTTCACCGAGGAGTCGCCCGGCAGGGCAGTGGTCTGGACCGGATTCAGGATCATTGAGCGGTATATGAATAACAATCCCGGTGTCACCCTTGATGAGCTGATGGGTATGAACGACCTGCAGGCTATCATGACAGGGGCGAGGTACAGTCCGGAATAAAAAAAAGAGGCTGCCTCACTTGAGACAGCCTCCTGTAATGATAATTGGGAATGCGGGTTATGCCGGATGAATTGCCTCTACAGGGCACACGTCGGCGCAGGCACCACAATCGGTACATATATCCGGGTCAATCTTGTAGATATCGCCCTCAGATATAGCCTCAACCGGACATTCATCTATACAAGTTCCGCAAGCTGTGCAATCATCTGAAATTTTGTAAGCCATTATACTTTGTTTTTAAAGATTACGGGCGTAAAATTATCCTTTATTTTCTTAAGTTCCTAACCAAATATTAAATAAAATTCACCCTTTCAGGTCACTGATCAAATTTAGTGCCAGCCATGCCAGGGTTGCGGTTCCGGTGGTCATAGCTGACTCATCCAGGTCGAATGAGGCTGTGTGTAACTGTTTGACAGATTGGCCTTTGCCAGTGACACCCAGGCGGTAGAGGAGGGCGGGGTATCGCTCTGCGAAGAATGAAAAATCTTCTGAGCCCATCCGTGCCGGAATACCGGTTACCTTCTCCCTTCCAAGCAGCGTTTCAGACAGTGAAGCAGCCCGGGCTGTGAGTGGTTCGTTATTGACCAGGACGGGGTATCCTTCAACGATATTCAGATCAATGGTCACTCCCTTTTCTGAAGCCATGCCGGCGGCGATGTCAAGGATCATCTTCTTTGCCTCCTGTCTCCACTCTTCGCTGAAGGTTCTGAAGGTGCCGGCAATCTCCACAGTTTCCGGGATCACGTTTGTTGCTCCTAGTCCTGTTATTCTCCCTATGCCCAGAACTGACGGGGCTTTCACGGCGGCGGCTGTTGTGATGGCGTCCTTCAGGGCTATCACCAGCTCAGCGGCAATACGTATCTGGTCAGTATATTCCGATGGTTTTGCCGCATGGCCACCTCTTCCGGTAATGGTGATATAGATCTCGTCACAGGAAGCCATGGCCGGTCCCGGGCAGAAGCCAAGCAGGCCTGACTCCAGTTCAGGAGCCACATGCTGAGCTATGAATATGTCGGGCGCGTATCTGTCAAGGATGCCGGATTGGGTAATCAGTTTTGCTCCGCCCGGGGCTTTCTCCTCTCCGGGCTGGAATACCAGCAGCACTGTGCCTGCAAACTCTTTCCGCCGGCCCCGGATAATTTTTGCTGCCCCAAGCAGCATTGCCACGTGTGCGTCATGTCCGCAGGCATGCATCACCCCATCATTCCTGCTGATGTATTCCGGGCCCTCATTCTCCCTGACAGGCAGCGCGTCAATATCTGCGCGCAGTCCTGCTGTCAGGCCCATGCCGGGCGCTTCGCCCCTGATGATGCCAATGATGCCGGTGCCGGCCACCTGCCTGATGTGCTCAATGCCCATGGCGGTGAGTTCTTTGCTTATCATTGCAGCAGTTGCGTGCTCTTCAAAGGAGAGTTCAGGATGCTGATGTATGTGCCTTCTGATCCGGACGATCTCCGGCAGTAGGTTTTCTGCTTCGCTAAGAATTTGTCTTGCTGATAGCATGCTGGCGCATTGGTACTGTCAGAAATCGAGGCTGAAGGAGAGGTAGAAGATCTTCGGAAGGAGATAACCGTTATCAATTCCCCAGGCGATGTCGCCCCTTATGAAATAACCGAAAAGCTGTGCCCTGGCTCCGGTTCCGAATCCCATCACGAGCGGATCACGCATGGCATCGAGGGTAACCACTACGGGGCCATTCTCATAGACTNNTAGCATTTGTTTTCATTCCAGTAGTTTTCATTGCCCCATGGATTCCATCCGGACCAGGCCATTCCTATATCGTAGAATCCCACCACCTGGAGGCTGTTAAGGAAATTCGACCGAAGCGGATGGCCTGCAAAGTATCTCACAAACGGCCAGCGTAACTCGCTGTTGAT
>DCSU01000015.1:0-18916 GCA_002325785.1 Bacteroidales bacterium UBA1458
GCCACCGTAGGTTATCAGCTCATGTGGGTGCTGGGCTACCGACGGATCGAGGTTGTTGGTGATCATAAGCATTATGGCGGCTGCCTGAACCGATCTGTGAGGATAATCGCTTATTGGCCTGGCCTTCATCTCNNCGGTACATGTAAATACGGCCACGGTCACGCAGCTCGGCGGCAAACTCAGACGCCAGGGCCCCGTGCAGCTGAGGCGGGAAATACCTCAGGGCATTGCGCAGGGCGAGCTTCTTCTCCTCGGTGGTGAGCAGATCACGCCTGCGGGGCGCATGGTTAACCAATGTATCAAACGGTTGCGCTTCGGGAAGCCGGTCGGGAATACCCTCCCTTATATGAGTCTTGAAATCATTCATTATACATGCTGTTTGTCAACACAGCAAAGATACTAAAACACAAAGAGACGTTGCATGCAACGTCTCTTTACAGAGTAAAAAAACCGGTGTAAGTTTATTGCTCTTTAACGATCTCGTCGTCAACGAGGATACGGCCGCAATACTCGCAGACGATGATCTTCTTCCTTGACCTGATATCAAGCTGGCGCTGCGGGGGGATCTGGTTAAAACAGCCACCACATGCATCTCTCTGTACCGAGACAACTGCCAAACCGTTACGGGCGTTGGAACGGATGCGCTTGTAAGCGGTGAGAAGCCTCTCCTCTATCCTGGTCTGCAATTCCGCCGACTTCATATCAAGCTGCTCTTCTTCCTTCTGGGTGTCACGTGTGATATCATCCAGCTCTGACTTCTTGCCGTCGAGGTCGCGTGTCCTCTCGTCAAGGGCATTCTGAGCCTCAGCCATCACCTCTTTCTTTTCTGAAATCTGGACAGTGAATTCGCGGATCTTTTTGTTGCAAAGCTCTATCTCCAGCGTCTGGAACTCAATCTCCTTGGAGAGCGAATCAAACTCGCGGTTATTACGGACATTGTTCTGCTGCTCCTCATACTTCTTAATAAGAGCCTGTGAGTTGGTTATCTCGTTATTCTTACCGGCCATGGACTTTTCAAGTTCAGCCAACTCGGCTTTGAGATTGCCAATCCTGGTCTCGAGGCCTGCCACATCATCTTCCAGATCCTGCACCTCAAGCGGGAGCTCGCCCCTGAGGGTGCGTATCTTATCTATGTCTGAATCAACAAGCTGCAGTGAGTAAAGAGCCCTGAGTTTTTCTTCGATTGTAAGTTCAGGTTCAGCTGATTTTGTCTGTTTTGCCATATTATACTTTTAATTTAAGAGGTATGTCAGAACCCACATGTTAATGACACTAGGGTAACCAGGTGTTTGTGTCTGCGTAAAATGAGGGTTTCATACTACTGGTAGTAATTTATCGGATTCGTTTTTATGCCGGAAAACCGGAGTGCAAAGTTAGGAAATTTTTTATGAATCAGGTCGTAGAGAATCTCCAAAGAAAATTTTTCGCTTTCATAATGGCCTGCGTCAGCCACAAGCATGCTGTGGGGGGCCTCTGCGAAGGCGTGGTATTTGATATCGCCGGTGATGAATGCCTCGGCGCCGGCGCGGACGGCGGCAGGGATGAAAGCGGCGCCTGACCCTCCGCAGACAGCCACCCTGGTCAGGGTGCGCGAGGGGTCGCCGCTGTAGCGTATTGCCGGCACTCCTGTCAGCAGCTTCAGCCGTGCGAGCAGCTCACTGCCGGTGAGGGGTGCGGGCAGGGTGCCGATGGCGCCCGCGCCGGCGCCGTGATAGTCGTTCTCCAGGGCGATGATGTCATAAGCCACCTCTTCATAGGGGTGAGCCTCCAGCAGAGCCCTGACACACGCCCCTGCCAGATGTGACGGCATGACTGCCTCAATACGTACCTCGGCCTCGGTATGATCTTCACCATTGCTGCCGGCAAAGGGATTGGCTCCCTCACCTGCGCGATAGGTGCCCTCGCCATGCACATTGAAGCTGCAACGGTCGTAGTTGCCTATGTGCCCCGCCCCTGCGGCAAAAAGTGCATCCCTCACCCTGCCGGCGTGTGCCTCGGGAACATAAGTCACGAGCTTGGAGAGCTTTCCCCGGAGGGGTACCATAACGCTGATCCCTTCCAGTCCCAGCTTCTCAGCAAGGATATGACTCACTCCGTGTTGTATGTTATCAAAACTGGTGTGGGCTGAATAGACTGCAATGTTGTTCCTGATAGCGGCAGCCACGCTCCGCTCAATATCACTGCTGTATGCCAGGCGCTTCAGGGGAGTGAAGATAAGCGGGTGATGTGATACAACCAGGCTGCAGCCCAGGCTGACAGCTTCCCGGATAACATCGGGAGTCACGTCAAGGGTAAGCAGAACTGAATCAACGGCCGATTCAGGATCACCCACCTGCAGTCCGCTGTTGTCATATTGTTCCTGTAATGCCGGGGGTATCAGCTCTTCGAGCCATCTAACGAATTCTCCGAGAGTGACCGCCATGGACTCATTTAATTTCATCCCTGATATCAACGAGCATAGCCCTGATGTTGCGCAGAGTATCAGCTATATCAAGCCGGTAATCAGTCTCTTCACGGTTGTTTTTAAGGTATTTCCTGGCCCCATCGAGGGTCATGCCCCTCTCCCTGAGCAGGTGATAAATGAGCCTCAGGTTTTTAATATCCTCCTGCATGAAGAGCCTGTTGCCCTTGTTATTCTTCTTCGGCCTGAGCACGTCAAACTCCTTCTCCCAGAACCGAATAGTAGATACAGACTCGGAAAACATCTCCGCGACCTCCCCGATCTGATAATAAAGCTTCTCTACTCTCTTTTCCCTGTAAGGCATGGCCAGTGCAATGAATCAGTCGAAGGTCTGACCGCTCTTGCCTGATATCTCAAGCATCCGGTCGTATTCGTCAGGCGTGAGATCGTTAAAATAATATAGTGCCGGATCAACATGCCTGCCGTTGACCTTGACCTCATAATGCAGGTGAGGGGCTGTGGAGAGCCCGGTACTGCCCACATAACCGATTACATCGCCGCGTTTGACCTTCTGACCCTCCCTGACGTTGAAGCCGTCGAGATGAGCGTACACTGTCTGGTAGCCAAATCCGTGATCTATAACGATGTGGTTACCAAGTTCACGACGTGCCGACTTGACAGTGCTGATCACGCCATTGCCCGTTGCATATACCTCAGTGCCGGTAGGGGCGGTGAAATCCATGCCTGAATGAAACTTTGATATCTTATAGATGGGATGAATACGGTATCCAAAGCCTGATGCGGTCCTCTTAAGGTCCTTATTAGACAACGGCTGTATTGCAGGGATGCTGCTCAGCATCTCCTCCTTCTCGGAGGCATAGGCGATGAGCTCATCAAAGGACTCGGACTGCACATAAATCTTCTTCCTGATCTTGTCAAGCCGCATGGCAGTCTCTATGACAAGCTCTGAATTGGAAAACCCCGCCAGCTCTTCATACCTGTTAACACCCCCGATGCCTCCCTCGCGGTAAGTTGAGGGCACCGGTTCAGTTTCGAAGATAGTCCGGTAGAGATTGTCATCTGTCTCCTGGAGGTGCCCCAGGACTTTCTCCACGTTCTCCATCTCCCTGTTCATAAGGTCATACTGAAGCGTGAGCTGCTCTATCTCTCTCTTGAGTGCCTTCTCCTGTGGAGAGTCAAATACAAACGCAAAAACGAACCCGTAAATGCCGGCAAGAAATAGTGATGCGATAAAATATCCGAAGAGACGCAGGGAGGTCTGTCTGATCCCCAGCCTTATCCTGTCAAAGCTGAGAGTTTCATGATTGAACTTGTACTTTGTCTTTGGCATCTGTTATGATGGCATACTGTATGCCTTGCAAACATAAGAAATTATAGGGAAAATACAAAAAAAAGCCCTTTTGGGCCCGGATATTCGTTAATTATAAATCAATCAGGGTTTTGTAAGGAAATCGAGCATCATGAAATACTCATCCTCCGTCAGGCTGTCCTCGAAGTACCAGAGCGGATTGACATGTTCGCCAAAAAGATCGATCTGGTAGTGAAGGTGAGGCCCGGATGAGATACCTGTGCTACCTGACAGCCCTATAAAGTCGCCCCTGGTAACCTTCTCCCCGCGTTTTACACTGCATTTGCTGAGATGTCCGTAAATGGTGCGGTATCCATAACCATGGTCTATCACAACTTTTATTCCGAAGCCGTCATTTTCATTTCCTGCATAATAAACCACTCCTGCTCCCGTGGCATGTACCTCGGTGCCTATGGGGCACCGGAAGTCCTGGCCAAAATGCCACCTGGGTGAGCCCAGTACCGGGTGCTTTTCACGGAACTTCATGCCGTCACCCAGCCGCATTGTTACATTGACCGGCCTGATATAGGGCAGATGTGCCCACATATCCTTCCAGTCGGCGGCCTTATCAGTGAGCTCGGTGAGCGAATTGTACTGAATGTTGGTCTGGGTCTTGAGATCCTCAAACTTCGATCTGACTGACATCATAAGGTCGGTATTCATATATCCCGTCAGGTCACCTAACCTGAAAACACCACCGGAACCACCTTCGGAAATGTCTTCCGGGATCAGTGGAAGGTCCAGAACAGCGCGGTATGAAGCATTATCCGATGATCGAAGATCAGCTACCACTCTAGAGGCGTAATCGATTTTTCTTTCAAGAAGCGAATATCTGAGCCTCATCTCATCCACCCTCTGGGCCAGCAACTCCTCTTTGGGTGAGCCGAAAAGACGCTGGAAGATAAAAGCATAACATATTGTGACTAAAATAGAGACAACGAACCACATCGACCAGCGCAGGAGTTTCTCACTCCCCTTTCGCCGGTGGCGCAGGAACTGAAGATTGGCTGCATCAAAAACGTAATTCTTTCTTTTCAGCATCAGTAGACAGGGCAATGCCACTATTTTGGACTGCTATCAGACAAACGTAAAATAATTAAATTAATTTTACAAGCCCGAAAATAAATGAAATTCAACACGGGGTGCGGAGTTACGATGAAGGCAAATGATGTAAGAGAGGAGTTCCTCAGTTTCTTCAGATCAAAAGAACATAAAATAGTACCGTCGGCGCCGATGGTCATAAAGAATGATCCTACACTGATGTTCACCAACGCAGGGATGAACCAGTTCAAGGATATCTTTCTCGGGAACCAGCCGGCGACGTGGAAAAGGATTGCCAACTCGCAGAAGTGCCTGCGGGTTTCAGGAAAGCATAACGATCTTGAAGAGGTAGGGCTTGACACCTACCATCACACTATGTTCGAGATGCTCGGAAACTGGTCGTTTGGCGACTATTTCAAGAAGGAGGCGATAGAGTGGGCATGGGAGTTCCTGACAGGTCGCATGGGTATCCCCCAGGAGAGGATTTACGCAACTGTCTTTGAAGGGGACCCTGAAGAGGATGTACCAAGGGATGATGAGGCCGCAGGATACTGGAGAAAATGCTTTGACTCACCTGACAGTCACATCATTGACGGTTCCAAGAAAGACAACTTCTGGGAGATGGGTGAGACCGGACCCTGCGGACCCTGCTCGGAGATACACGTCGACATCAGGTCAGAGAGCGAGCGCGCCGCCACACCGGGACATCTGCTGGTTAACACCGGCCATCCTCAGGTAATAGAGATATGGAACCTTGTGTTCATCCAGTATAACCGCAGGGCCGGAGGCGAACTTGAAATCCTCCCCGAAAGACATGTTGACACAGGCATGGGGTTTGAACGGCTCTGCATGGTGATACAGAACAAAAAGTCAAACTATGACACCGACATATTCCAGCCTCTGCTGGCCGCCTCAGCCGCCGTTACCGGCAAACCCTACGGAATAAAACCTGAATGGGACATAGCCCACAGGGTCATCTCGGATCATCTCCGCACGGTGGCCTTCTCAGTGGCTGACGGACAACTGCCGTCGAACAACAAGGCCGGATACGTGATCAGGAGAATACTCCGCCGCGCAGTAAGATATGGTTATACCTCACTGGGCATGAATGAGCCCTTTATCCATAAGATGCTCCCTGCACTGGTAGAATCAATGGGCGGACATTATCCGGAACTGACAGCGCAGAAGGAGATTATCTCGAAGGTTATATTCGAGGAGGAACAGTCATTCCTGAAGACGCTTGGAAAGGGTCTGAAGATGATTGAGCGGAGACTGGAGACTCTGAAGAAGGAAGGAACAATGGTCTTCCCCGGTAGCGACGCATTTGAACTGTTTGACACCTACGGCTTCCCCGTGGATCTTACCCAACTGATCTTAAGAGAACACAACATGACCCTCGATGAGGATGGATTCAGAAAGGAGCTTAAGGCGCAGAAGGAACGGTCAAGGGATGACGCAGCCGTATCGGCAGGAGACTGGGTGATGGTGCATGATATGGACAGTACCATTTTTACAGGTTATGACCGGACTGAGGACAGCATCAGGATAGCCCGCTACAGGAAGGTCAGCAGCAGGGGAAAAGAGGCTGTTCACCTGGTTTTTGACAGAACACCATTCTATGCCGAAGCAGGGGGACAGACAGGCGATAAGGGATACATCTCAGCCGGCGGGGTGAAGATAATGATCAGTGACACTGTCAGGGAAAACAATCTCATCATACACATAGCAGATAAAACACCTGACAATCCGGCAGCATTATTCACAGCCGTTGTCGATGCCGGAGCAAGGCAGGATACGGCCAACAACCACACCGCAACACACCTGATGCACCACGCACTCAGGGAGGTGCTGGGGAAACATGTTGAACAGAAGGGTTCGCTGGTCACACCTGAAAGACTGAGGTTCGACTTTAGTCATTTCAGCCAGGTTACGCATGAGCAGTTAACAGCCGTTGAAGAAAAGGTCAATGAGCTCATTATGAAGAATATAGTCTCCGAGATTCATGCTGACACTCCGGTTGAAGAAGCTCTGGCCATGGGAGCCATGGCCCTCTTCGGAGAAAAGTACGGCGAAAGGGTCAGGGTGGTTACATTCGGAGAGTCAGTTGAGCTCTGCGGCGGTACCCATGTTGAAAACACCTCTCGGATCGGACTGTTCAAGATCACTTCTGAGAGTGCAGTGGCAGCAGGCGTAAGAAGGATAGAAGCTGTTACGGGCAGACGGGCGCTTGAATATATCAACACAAAGTTGAAGAAGCTTGATGAGATTACGGTAATGCTCAGAAGCACCGGCAATCCGGTAGTGAACATTTCAAAGCTGATGGCAGAGAACGCCACACTAAAGAGTACCCTGGAGAAATTGCAGCTCGCAGCTGCCTCTTCTGCACGAAAAGAACTGGCCGAAAGTGCCGTCACCGCAGGGTGCTGCCGCATATATTCGGGTGTGATTGAGAAGACCACGGCTGAGACACTCAGGAACATTGCACTACAGATCAGGCAGTCAGACGGCAGCAGCATTATTATCATCGGATCAGAATACGAGGGGAAGGCATCTCTGGCCGTTGGTCTCGGTGACGAGGCTGAAGCAATCTCACACCTGAATTCCGTTGAGATCATAAAGGAGGTGGCAGCTTCAATCAATGGCGGTGGCGGAGGCCAACCATCCCTTGCAACTGCCGGAGGGAAGAGACCGGAAGGCCTTCAGGAGGCGGTTGACAAAGCTGTGGCTATGGTAAAGAATATGCTTTAACAACATTTATCATCCGTATGAACAGACCACGGTCCATATTTGCTCTTTTTGCCGTTGCATCACTAACACTGTTAATGGCTTCATGCTCTGTGCAGCCATGCTATGAGGAGACTGATCCTATGATGAATGTTCTCCTGCTTACCAGCGGTACCGGTGAGACCGCAGCAGCTGATTCGCTGAGAGTCAGAGGAGCCTCACCCACTGAAACCATCGAATTTGTCAACAGCAGGAAGTCAGCATCATTCTCCGTGCCACTGGACCCGTCAGCAGACCAAACTATCTTCTTCATAACCCTTAACGGAATCTCAGACACGGCTTTCATTCACTACACCAGGAAACCTCACCTTGTCTCCCCGGAATGCGGTTATACATTCATCAGCCTGATCACCGGCCTGATGACAACACATAATATTATTGACACACTCATGATTGAGAACAACAATGTGAATCTCAATGGCGAAAAGAACCTGCATCTGAGGGCAGGGTTTGATCTCTCCGGGCCGGTGTTGCTGCTGATGGATAATGATCTCACCAGTTATGGCATCCTTGCCTCTGCAGATATTAACTCAGCACTGACTGTCAACGCCGGAATCAGGTATTCGACCTTCCATTCCTCAAAGTACAACTTCGATTTCACAAGCCGGGGCATGAGCATCGTTGCCGGCACGGATTATAACTTTATCAAGGCCAACGTATCCCAGGGAAAGTATTATGCCGGCATCGGCCTGAGATACGGCCTGAGCTTCTATTCCGAAGAGGCTCCGGTGATCAGGTATAATAACGAGTGGGGTGCCGGTGAATCATCGCTTCCTCTCTCACGTCACACCGGTCATTTCCTGGAGATAACACCCGGGGTTCGCACTGAGCTCTTTCCGGGTATTACCATAGGATGGAACCTCTACATGAGGCTGCTGATCAGCGCCGGGGCCGGAAAAGACCTCAAACCCGTCTGGATGCCGGGCTACGGTGCCGGAACCAGGGGCATGAGCACGGGAGCCGAATACTATATCTCGTTCTCCATACCCTACAAAAAGATCCGCGTGGTTATCAAACCAAAGCAGGAAGATACGGAAGACGAAGATGAGGAAGCAGAAGGTTCAACGGAGACAGGCACCTTCACCACCGGTTCAGGCAGAAGGCTTTGAAACCGGCCTGTGGCTGAATATTAATAGCCCCATGAAGGTCAGGAACCCGTTGACAACCAGCATCTCAAAACCGAATCTGTAACCGTTCAGCAGCTCCTCCGAGAAGGTACTGAGGACAAAACAAATGACCGGTGAGGCGATTGCTATCCAGGGAGTAATTTTATCATTCACGCTCCTGTGTGTGAAAAGCCCGAAAGTATACAGTCCCAGCAACGGGCCGTATGTATAGCCTGCAATGGTAAAGAGCTTGTCTATTATCGCCCTGTCATTCATCTGACGGAACACCAGGATAGATATGAAAAAGATGAAAGCAAAGGCGAAGTGCACAGAATACCTTATCCGTGTCTTTTTTCTTTCATCCATCTCCGTCTTTTTCTCGAGCCCGAGGAAGTCAATGCTGAATGATGTTGTCAGTGATGTGAGAGCGCCGTCAGCACTCGGGAAGGCCGCTGAAATGAGCCCTACCAGGAAGACCACGCCTGCCGTGGGGCCCAGGTGCTTGAATGCTATCGTCGGGAAGAGGTCGTCAGACATGGCAACGTTGACTCCTTCTACAGCTGCATAGAGCACAAGGAAAGCTCCCAGCACCAGGAACATGAAGACAACAAAGAGATTAATCGTACTGAAGGTAAACATGTTCTTCTGGGCATCCTTGAGATTCTTGATACTCAGATTCTTCTGCATCATCTCCTGATCAAGCCCGGTCATGGTTATGGTAATGAACATGCCGCTGAAAAACTGCTTGATGAAGTGACGGGGATGATCCCAGTCAGTAATTACGATGCGTGACATGTCACTGTCAAACACATCGCCAAGCAGACTAAAGACAGGCGCGCCAAGCTCCCTGCTGATGTAGTAGACAGAGAGAACTACTGCTAGCAGCATGAATGTTGTCTGCAGGGTGTCAGTCCAGATGATCGTCCTGATACCTCCCTTGAGTGTATAGATAATGATGAGAATTATAAAAATCAATACATTAACCCAGAAGGGTATGTTCCATGCATCGAACACAAAAATCTGCAGCACGTGGATGACGAGAAACATCCGGAGTGAAGCGCCCAGCACCCTCGAGATGATAAAGAACCCTGCCCCTGTCTTATAGGACCAGAATCCGAATCTCTGTTCCAGGTATCCGTAGATGGAGGTCAGCTTAAGGCGGTAATATAGCGGCAGCAGGACGAGGGCAATCACCACATAACCGAAAAAATAACCGAAGGCAACCATCATATAAGAGAACTGGGTCTCTCCCACCCAGCCCGGTACGGACATGAACGTCACCCCGGAAAGCGATGCTCCTATCATGCCATAGGCCACTACATACCAAGGTGATACCTTGTTGCCTATGTAAAACGACTGGTTGTTTGCCTTCCTTGCTGTGATGAAGGTAACACCGAACAGCATTAGAGTATAGGCAATAAAAATCAGAAGGATGAGTGCTGGTGTCATATCTCGGGAAACATCCCGCAAGGATAATAAAAAGATCGGATATAAAAATTATCATCCGCCAAGGTTTGCGGGAAATATTGAATTATTTTTGATGCAAATCAAAGTTATGCCCTCACGTTTCCCCTCCAAAATGCTCGAAGAGGCCGTTAATGAGTTCGCCTCACTTCCCGGAATTGGCCGCAAGACGGCCTTCAGGCTGGTGATGCATCTTCTCCGGCGCGACAGTGGTGAGGTGCGCCGGTTCGGGGAGACCATCACCCGTCTCCGCGAGGATGTATGCTACTGCAGCATCTGCCACGGCATCAGTGATACACCTGTTTGTGAGATATGCAGCGACCAATCGCGCGACAGATCTGTCATTTGCGTGGTAGAGAACGTTCAGGATGTGATGGCCGTTGAAAATACCCGACAGTTCCGCGGATTGTATCATGTGCTCGGCGGTATTATCTCACCTGTGGATGGCATCGGGCCCTCCGACCTTACCATCACGAAACTTGAAGAGAAGGTGCGTGAAGGAACAATAAAGGAGATTATCCTGGCGCTCAGTACTACTATGGAGGGGGATACCACCAACTTCTACATCTTTAAGCGTCTTTCGGGATATGATCTCCGTGTTACAACGCTGGCTCGCGGTGTGGCAATCGGTGATATATTGGAATACACTGACGAAATCACCCTCGGCCAGTCGATTCTCAACCGCCGCCCCTTCTCGCTTCAGTCAGACCGGAGCTGATCACGGGTATTTCGCAACATACGGAATCGCAATTGCCCCCGGCAACCACCTGGCCGCAGCTGTAGCAGAGAACAGGCAACATGTACGTCTTAATGCTCGCCTCTCTTTTATCAGGAAGACAACCTCCGTCATTTTTTTATTCTGAAAATATTGCTTATTTTGATGAAAATCGAGAGCTGATGACAGAGACATTTAACAGGTTCTACTCAGATGCATCGCATCTGATGAAGAAATCGGCAATACGCGAGATACTGAAACTTACCCAGAGACCTGATATGATCTCCTTTGCGGGAGGACTGCCCTCCCCGGACTCATTCCCGATAGAAGATTTAAAAAAGATCACCTCGGAGATGATGGACGAGGAGGGTAAGGAGGCTCTCCAGTACGGAACCACGGAGGGAGATCTCAGGCTCCGCACTCTTCTCGCCGAGCGTCACAGGAAAGACGGACTCAACCTCTCCCCGGCAAGCATAATGATTACCACAGGATCACAGCAGGCCCTTGACCTCTGCGGTAAGATCTTCATCAACCGTGGTGATGTAGTCCTGTGCGGGTTACCCTCCTACCTTGGCGGACTGAATGCCTTTTCCAACTACGGCGCCAAACTGAAGGGCATACCGCTTGACGATCAGGGCATGAGACCTGACCTGCTTGAGAAGACAATAGTAAGCCTGAAAAATGATGGCAGCATTATCAAGTTCATCTATATTATACCTGATTTTCAAAATCCTACAGGCGTCACCCTCCCGTTGTCGCGGCGTCTTGAGATAATTCGCATAGCAGAAAGGCATGATCTGATCATTGTTGAGGACAGTCCTTACCGCGACGTTCGCTTCGAGGGCACCCCTGAACCGATGATGTCATCGCTTGAAACCCACGGCAGAGTATTGACGCTGAACACCTTCTCTAAAATCCTTGCCCCGGGGTTCAGGCTGGCATGGGTCACAGGGCACCCGGAGATAATCGATAAGCTGGTAACATCAAAGCAGGCCGCAGACCTGTGCACACCACCTTTTGTACAGAGGATAGTAGCAAGGTACATTGAGAAAGGGCTGCTTGACGTCAACCTGAAAAAGACTGTTGACCTGTACCGCAATAGGCGTGATTACATGCTGAGGTGCTTCCGGGAGTATATGCCTGACGGAATCAAATGGACCGAGCCCTCAGGCGGGCTTTTCCTCTTCGTTACCCTGCCTCCCTCGATGGATGCCGCCAGGCTGCTCGAAAAAGCCATACAGAAAAAGGTCGCCTTCGTTTGCGGATCGGTCTTCTACTGCAACAATGAGGGGCACAATACCATGAGAATCAACTTCTCCTTCACTGGAGAAAAGGATACTTGCGAAGGTGTCCGCAGGCTGGCCGAAGCGATAAGGGAGGAGATGGCCTCCGCCTGAGACGATGGAACTGTCGGTAATAATCGTTTCCTATAACGTGCGTGATTACCTCAGGCAGGCTCTTAAGTCAGTGTTTGAAGCCGCACAGGAGATACGTCATGAAATTATAGTGGTTGACAACCACTCATCCGACGGCTCAGCGGAGATGGCAGAAAAGGAGTTCCCCTCTGCCCGAATAATTGCCTCCGACGTAAACGAGGGGTTCTCGGCCGCATGTAACCGAGGCATAAATGCCTCTTCCGGGGAGTATATCCTCATCCTCAATCCTGATACGTTCATGCATCCGGATGCACTGGCAAAGGCACTCCTCTTCATGAACAGCCATCCTGAGGCCGGGGCTGCAGGAGCAAAAATGACAGATGGCAATGGCAGATTCCTCCCCGAGTCAAAAAGGGGGTTCCCCTCTCCCCTGACCTCACTGTTCAAATTCGCCGGAATGGGCAGGCTCTTCCCACGGTCAGCGCTTTTTAACGGTTACTATCTCGGATCAATGCCGGCAGAGGAGATATGCCGCGCTGATATCCTGACGGGAGCATTCATGATGATCCGCAGGAAAGCCCTCGAAAAAACAGGCCTCTTCGACACCCGGTACTTCCTTTACGGTGAGGATATAGATATGAGCTGGCGCATACGGAAAGCCGGTTACTACAATTACTACCTACCTGATGTTCAGATCATTCACTATAAAGGCAGAAGCACCATGACAGACAGGGAGGGCTCTCTTAAACACTTTTACGGGGCCATGAAGATCTTTGCTGCCAGCCACCTCAAACGGGGATGGCTTCTCCCCGTAAACGCCTGCGTGACACTGCTTGAGAAGAAAGCCCTGGCACGGATACGCCTCGGACGGTTCATTAAAAAGTGACCTCTGTTGTTAAAAAGGAAGATATCCCCTGTCATCATATAACAATATTTCACTTATATTAGTCTCTTTAAGTAAACTAACCATCTTGATGAGAAGGGCTAAATATATCCTATGTCTGATTTTTGTGATGTACGCCGTCTCTCTTGATGGTCAGTCGGTAAGCGACCTGCGTGAGATGTTCGTCTCTGCCGAGGGTGATCTGCTCTTTGAAGATTACGCCGAAGCCCTCCCCAAGTATCTGAGCCTGTTGCAGATCTACCCTGAAAACTATAATCTCTATTTCAGGATTGGTCAGTGTTACCTCAACACCCCCGGTGAGAAGGATAAGTCAATCCCCTACCTCGAAACAGCGGTGCGTAACATAAATCGCGACTACCGGCCGGGGAAGTTCCGCGAATCCGGAGCCCCGTATGATGCACTCTACTTTCTGGCAAACGCATACCGTATGGGGAACGACTTCGACAAGGCCCTCGTCACCTACGACCTTTTTCTGAAGGATGTCGATACTGAGATGTATGACACCGCCCTCGTCAGATTCCAGATACAGACCTGCCACAATGCCCGTAAGATGATGAGAAAGCCCGTCTATCTTGTCGACAGGAACCTGGGCGGCGTGGTCAATGACCGGTTCTCAGAATTCAACCCGGTGATCTCAGCCGACGAGAAATCTCTGCTGTTCACCCGCGAACTGCAGTTCTATGATGCCGTATTCTGGTCCACGAAGGTTAACGGCAAGTGGACAGAACCGGTGAACCTGACTCCCCAGCTCGGAGTTGATCAGGATTATTATACCTCGTCGCTCTCCCACGACGGGCAAACGCTGCTGCTTTACAGGATCGACACTTACGACGGAAACATTTACAGCAGCAGTCTTAATGGGGACAAATGGAGCAATGTGAAAAAGCTCAACGGCAACGTAAACACGAAATATTGGGAATCGCATGCTTCAATGACCCGTGACGGAAGGAAGATATTTTTTACCAGTAACCGGCGTGAGAGCCTGGGCGGTCTGGACATCTTTGTCTCGGAACGGGACAGCACGGGCGACTGGGGCCCTGCGAAAAATATAGGGCCGGAGATAAATACCGTATATAACGAAGAAACCCCTTTCCTCGCAAACAATGACCGCACCCTCTTCTTCAGTTCACGAGGCCATTTCAACATGGGGGGCTATGACATCTTCAGGTCTGATCTTGGCCCTGACGGCAGATGGAGCACTCCCGTCAACATCGGGTACCCGTTGAACACCACAGATGATGAAATCTTCTTTATGCCGCTGGGCAAGGGAGACCGTGGCTGCTATGCACGGTTTGCTGATGAAGGGCAGGGCCGGATGGATATCTTTATGTGCGACATCTACACAGAACTCAACCCCCGCTCCTTCTTTGTGACGGGCAAGGCATCAGTTGCAGGGCTCCTCGATGAGTTCCCTCAGCCGGTGACCGTCACCGCTGTCAGCAATGCCCAGGCAGAGCGTATGATCACTGCACTTACCAATCCCCTGACAGGCATCTACTCATTCAGACTGCCCCAGGGAGCCTACAGCCTTACATTTGATTCCGAAGATGCCATGTCACTGTCGAAGAGTCATGAGATGCCGGTTGATTACGGGAGTGATACCGTAATGATAGCACCGGTCATCCTTCAGGAGACTGATTTCTCGGCATACATACGGATGTTGTCTGACACCCTGATCAGGGTCAGCTCCCCTGAACCGGTCAATATAAGCCTGATAGCAGAGGAGAGGTCGCTGCTTCTTGTTGATGTGCTCTCTCCCGATTCCGTTCTTATCCCTGCGCGGTATACTATCAGTGATTCGACCTTCACCTTTACTTTCCTGCCTGAAAAGGGTGATAGCAGGGTTTATTTCAGACTCACTGACCGCTTCGGGAATGACACCACAACTGCGGTCAGTGTAAGCCGCCGCGATGCCGTACCGGGGGCGCTGAAACCTCTCTATAAGGAGATACCTGTTCGCCCCGCTGGTGAAAAGGCAGAGGAAAACCCGGTGGAGAGACCCGTCGCCGGGCAGGATACCTCAACCCCTCCTGCAGGTATCGGTGCCGGACAGACCCCGGAACCAGATGAGACGGAGGGCAGGGGCGGCTGCCAGTGGTGGTGGCTGCTTATTGTCGCTGCCCTGATATTCTTCTTCCTACTGTGGAAGAGAAGAAAAAGAAATAAACACGAAAATGATCAATAATTCAATGAATATGAAGAGATTAGCGATTTTGTTATTCATTCTTTCAATAGGGTGCATCGCCAAATCCCAGGATAACATCAGATTACAGGAAGCCTTCTATGAGGCTGAGTACTTTCTGATGCGGGGAGACTATTCTGATGCACTCCCATATTACCAGGGTATCTATGCCGCCATGCCTGACAACGCCAGCATCGCATTCAGGCTGGGTCTCTGCTATCTCAACATTGACGGCAGCAAGAACATGGCAATTGAATATCTCGAAAAAGCATCACAGAAGATCACTGCCAAATACCGTGAAGGATCACTCCGTCAGACTGAAGCACCGTACGAAGCACTTTTCTTTCTCGGTGACGCCTACAGGATAAACTACATGTTTGAAAAAGCCAGAGAGGCATATTCAACATATCGCGAAACGCTACTGCCCTCTGACATTGAGAACGTTATGTATGTTGACCAGCAGATTGCCGCATGCAATAATGCCCCGGCACTGATGGCCTCACCGGTGAAGTTCACCGTTGAGGCGGCAGACCATATTATCAATGACAACAATGACAACTTCTTCCCGGTGTTTTCCGCTGACGGAAAGTCTATTGCATTTATGACCTCAATGAAGTTCTATGATGCAATCATGTTGTCACGGATGGTCAGGAATGAATGGACTGCTCCGGTCAATATCACTCCGGAGCTTCAGTCAGACGGTGACCACTACGTCTCGTTCCTTTCTGCACTGGGAGACATGATGCTTCTGTCCAAGGATGATAACATCAACAGTGACATCTGGATGAGCCGTTATGACGGGGTCAGATGGGAGCCTGCACGGAAGTTGAAGAAGGAGATAAATACTAAGTATTGGGAAGCTCACGGTTTTATTACTGATGACGGAACCACAATGATCTTTTCCAGTGACAGGCCCGGAGGTTTCGGCGGTCTCGACCTTTATCTGACAAAGATGGATGCCAGTGGCGAATGGGGCAAACCGGTTAATATGGGCCCTGAGATCAATACGCCATTTAATGATGACCGCCCCTTCCTTATAAAAGGCGGCACAATACTCTTCTTTGCATCACAGGGACATTATAACATGGGCGGATATGATATATTCCGGAGCGACCTTCAATATAATGGTTTGTGGAGCAAACCGGTCAACCTGGGTTACCCGCTGAATAATCCCGACGATAATATTTTCTTCTGCCCGGTTGAGGGCGGAAAATCCGGTTATATGTCGTTCTCCGGCAGGGAGGATGGAGCCGGAAAGGCCGATATTTACAGGATCCGGTTCAAATAATGTGCTAAATCAGGCACACAATGCACAGGATGGATTAATTTTGAATCAAACAGCGACATGGGAATAAGGGGAATAGTTTTTATTACCGGACTGCTTTTACTGGTGCCGCTGAGCGCCCAGAAGAAGAGCGAGCTCAGGGAGATATGGCTTGAAGCCGAGTCACATTATCTCTATGGCGAATTTGAACTGGCTAACCCGCTATACCTCATGCTCAATGACCTCAGGCCGGGTAATGCCAACATCAAGTACAAGATCGGAAACTGCTATCTGAACATCTTTGATGAGAAGCCCATGGCCATACCATTTCTTGAGGAGGCAGTAGTGAACACAAGCTATAACTCAAAGACCGGAAAACTGCAGGAAAAACGGGCTCCGCTCGATGCTTACTTCTCCCTGGCAAACGCCTACAGAATCACCAACAGGCTTGACAGCGCCCTCAATACCTACCGTTTCTTTAAACAGCTTATCTCGGAATCTACCGCGATGCAGAACCAGGAGTTCGTCAACCAGCAGGTACAGGCCTGCAACATTGCAGCTATGCAGATGGGCGCCCCTGTGAATGTACTTATACAGCCCCTTAAAGAGTATATCAACCAGGGCTCTGTCAATGACAGGCCGGTGGTGAGCTATGACGGTAGCACAATGGCCTATACTGAGAGACGCGGCCTCGAGAGCGTGGTCTTTGTGACACGCAGGGAGGGCGACACCTGGGGCACCCCGACGGACATAACCCTGGAAGCATCCATGGGCACCGATTGCCATACGACCTCTCTCAACAGTGACGGTACAGAACTGTATCTCTTCAAGAACGATAACTACGACGGCAACCTCTATGTTACCAGGTTCGTCCAGGGCAGATGGGCTCCCATTGAGAAACTCAACAAAAACATCAATACCAGGTTTTATGAATCACACGCCGCCATCGCTTCTGACGGCAGTAAACTCTATTTCACATCGAACCGTGAAGGCGGACTCGGGGAGCTTGATCTCTGGGTATCTGAGAAAGATATCACTGACGACTGGGGCGTCCCGGTAAACCTGGGGAATGTAGTCAACACACCCTTCAACGAAGAGACTCCATTCATCTCCGATGACGGCAACACCCTCACATTCAGCTCAGAAGGACACGGGTCAATGGGGGGATATGATATCTTCCTTTCAAAACTGTCAGCCGGCACCTGGGGCAACCCGGTCAACATCGGATTCCCGGTGAGCACAACGGATGACAATATCGGGTTCCAACCCTTCAGCAACGGCGCCTACGGTTTCTATTCCATAATGACAGGCTATAAAAAGAAGGAGATAACGCTGGTGACATTCAACCCTCCATCGGTCGAACCCAGAGACACGGTGACCATCAGCTTTGATCCGGCCGATCTGCCTTACATCACGCAGGTAGACACCTCTCTCCTCATCACCAACCTCACCCTCAGGGATGTGTCTGACTCCGACGAGGAGATTGACCCTGATGTGCTTTATTATACCGTTCAGGTGATGGCGCTGTATAACCCTGTTGACCCTGCTTATTTCGAATACGCAGAGATCTCAGTGTTCTATAATATTGAGGACAGGTTCTACCGTTACACCACAGGCCAGTTCAATGCCAAACGGTCTGCATATGAAGAACTCAACAGACTGCTCAGACTGGGATATCCGAATGATATCTTCGTGAAGAAAGTGTACAGGAATGATTCTGGAAAATGACGGTATAAGGCTCCGTGCTGTCGAGCCTGAAGACCTGGAACTCCTCTACAAATGGGAAAATGAGGAAGCTGACTGGAAAAGCAGCACCACTCTTGTGCCATACTCGAAATACATCCTTAAAAAATATATTGCCAGCTCACACCGCAGCCTCTATGAAACCTGCCAGCTAAGGCTGATGATTGATGTTTTGCCCGACGACAGGACAGTTGGCACAGTCGACCTGTTCGAGTTTGACCATTACCATATGAGAGCAGGTGTGGGCATACTGATAGCTGACCCGAATGAGAGGAAGAAGGGATATGCCTCTGCAGCCCTCGACTGCATCATTAAATATGCGTTTGATACTATTGGCCTTCATCAGCTCTGGTGCAACATCCTGGAGGGTAATAATGAAAGCATGAACCTCTTCAGGCATCACGGATTTGAAGTTTGCGCCACCAGGAAGGAATGGATCAGGGTCTCCAACAGGTTTGAAACCGAATACACGCTACAGCTAATCAGCAAAGCAAAATAAATTGTCGATTTGCGATTTGCGATTTGCGATTAAATCGACAATCGACAATCTGAAATCGAAAATTCCTC
>DCSU01000015.1:18934-38996 GCA_002325785.1 Bacteroidales bacterium UBA1458
GGTTCCTCTTGACCGGCGTACTGAAGCTCCTATACCGGCTGTCACAAGAAGGTGTTTAAACCTCATCATTGCCTGATCACCGGAACTCCTCTCACTATCCTCTCCCAGAGGGTGATAGGGAAGTATATTTACTCTTATCCCTGTTCCTGAAAGCAACCTCTTTAGCTCTTCCAGGTGCTGATCAGAATCATTTTTCCCCTCAATCATTACATAAGCTACGGTAAAGCGTCTTTTTCTGCGGTTCCCGGCCTCCTTCATCAGACGTAGAGTATCTGCAAACGGCCACATAGCTTCTGCCGGAATGACACCGAGGCGTTCATCCGGGAACGGTGAGTGCAGGCTGAGGGTGATGTTGCATTCTGTTTCGTCAAGCAACCTTTTTACTGAAGGTGTCACTCCGACAGTTGAAACGGTCACCTTGCCGCTCCCGGCTGCGAGCCCCCATTCAGCCGTCAGAATATTGGCTGCTTTGATGACTTCCTCAATGTTGTCACCCGGCTCCCCCATTCCCATGAATACTACATGGGTGAAGCTATCAGGAAGGCTGATGACCTGGTTAACTATTTCCCCTGCGGTGAGGTTCCCTCCCCATCCTGCCAGGCCGGTAGCACAAAAACGGCAACCCATACGGCAGCCCGATTGCACTGAAATGCATACCGTCCTCCTCTTCTCCTCAGGCAGCCAGACAGTCTCATGAAGGAGCCCTCCGGCGGTTGTGAACAGGTATTTGACGGAGCCGTCGGCAGATTTCTCTGATGCCAGTGGAGAGCTCAGCCCTGTATCGAAACTCTCATTAATTGTTTTTAACACCCTGACGGGAATATCATTTATTTCCCCGAATGACTTAATCCCCTTCCTGTATACCCAGTAAAGGAGCCTTCGTCCATACCGCGGTTCAATGCCCCTGCTTTCCAGATGGGCCTCTATGCCTGCAGGATCAAGGCCTGCAACTGGTATATAGTAAAGGTTCATATCCACGGTGACAAAGATATCAAATAACCACTTTCAAACTTTTAATGCAACTTTATGCGGTAATAAGCAGTCAAACTGATTACTTGTTCCTGAAACCTATGGCACTATCAACGGCAAAAAAAAGGTTCGGCACGGCACCGGTCTATTTCACTGCTGTTTCAACACTCCTGGGAGCCATCCTCTTTCTGCGCTTTGGATTTGCAGTGGGGAGCCTGGGATTCTGGGGCGCCATGCTGATCATACTGATGGGGCATGCGGTGACGATTCCTGCCGCCCTGGCCATTTCGGAGCTGTCCAGCAACAAGCAGGTTGAGGGAGGAGGAGAATACTTCATTATCTCCAGGTCTTTCGGGCTCAATATCGGTGCCACCATTGGCATCGCACTGTTCCTCTCTCAGGCTATCAGCGTTGCCTTTTACATCATTGCCTTCACTGAAGCATTCGAGTTCTTCTTTAACTTCGTTGCCGACAGCATGTCAGTGATACTTCCCCGGCAGGTTGTCAGCCTTCCCGTGACCCTGGTACTGGGTCTCCTTATTTTGCGTCAGGGCTCCAACATGGGAGTAAAGACCCTTTATGTTATTGTAGCCATTCTTTTCATCACCATCCTGCTCTTTTTCATTGGTAAGCCGGCTGCTGACAGCATGGCTCCCGGCCATCTGCCTGCAAGCGACATACGCAATATGGGCGACTTCTTCATGGTCTTTGCGATTGTCTTTCCGGCCTTCACCGGCATGACTGCAGGGATTGGCCTTTCCGGCGACCTGCGCAAGCCGTCGAAGTCAATCCCGGTTGGCACCCTGCTTGCCATACTGACCGGCTTTGTGGTATACATCCTGGTGATTTATAAACTGTCAGTCTCTGCCTCTGCCGAGGAGATGCTTGACAACCAGCTAATAATGGGTAAGATAGCCTTTGGGGGTGCGGTGATAGTGCCTTTAGGACTGGCAGCATCTACCATCTCATCGGCCCTGGGATCAGTCATGGTTGCACCACGTACCCTACAGGCACTGGCAAATGACACCTCGTTCCCTTCAATGAGGCTTAATAGATGGCTGGCGACAGCAAGGAGCAATGACGGGGAGCCGATAAATGCCACCCTGGTCACCCTCCTGATTACATTTGTCTTCGTAGCACTGGGTGATGTGAATGTCGTGGCAGAGATAATATCGATGTTCTTCCTGGCGACATACGGGTCACTCTGCCTTATCTCATTCCTGAATCACTTTGGCTCCTCCCCTTCCTACAGGCCCTCCTTCAGGTCAAGATGGTACCTCTCGCTCACAGGATTTGTGGTTTCTGTGATTGTGATGTTCAGGATCAATACACTTTATGCCCTCACCGCTATCATTCTTATTGCTATAATCTACTCATATATTAATCATTACCACAACAAACGACAGGGACTGGAATCGCTCTTTGCCAACGCCCTCTTCCAGATAAACAGGAATCTACAGGTTTTTCGGCAGAAATCAGAGGACAAAACGGGAAAAGCCCCGCCCTCTTCATCAACTCCCAGTATCAGAAGGAGATAGTCTATACTCTTGAGCGCTGTCTGGCGGGAAAAATACTCAATTGAGATGGTGTCCAGCCCGGATGGAATCAACCATTAAAAGAGGCTGCCACCCCTTAAGGTAACAGCCTCTTCAATCAATTCTTTAATTCCGGTCCTCAGTTCAGACCCCTGTTCCTGAGCAGAGGTTCGATCTTCGGTTCACGTCCGCGGAAATTGAGATACATCTGTTCGGCCTCCATGGTGCCCATCACTTCAAGAATATTTTTCCTGAATGAGGTTGCCGTAGCCTGGTCAAATATACCCTTCTCGCTGAATGCGTCAAACGCATCATGGTCAAGCACAGCTGCCCAGGTATAGACGTAATAGCCAGCATCATATCCATCTATCATATGAAGGAAATAGGTGCTGCGGTACCTCGGTTCTATCTCGGGTATCATACCGATCTTTTGCATTGTCTCTTTTTCGAACTTCTGAACGTCTACGTTTACAGGCGCTTCAAGCGAGTAGTATGCCATATCAAGCAGTGATGCCGCCATTATCTCTACGTTGTCAAAGCCGGTGTTGAAGTAGCTGCTGTTCCTGATCTTTTCAACAAGCTCCTGCGGTATGACTTCTCCAGTTTCATAATGTTTTGCATACATAGCCAGAACCTCGGGCTCTGTTGCCCAATGTTCCATTATCTGCGAGGGCAGCTCTACGATGTCCCATGCGGTGGTTGTTGTCACATAGGTGTTGTTCGAGAAGAGTGCCTGCAGTCCGTGTCCGAACTCATGGAAGAGTGTGAGAACGTCATCCATGCTAAGCAGGGCAGGCTTGTCACCTGTAGGAGGGGTAAAGTTGCCGACGATGGTCACAACGGGGGTGATCTCCTTGCCGTCAATGACCTTATGATCACGGTATCCGCCGCACCATGCACCCTGGCGTTTGCTTTCGCGGGGATAGAAGTCCATGTACAACACCCCAACATGACTGCCGTCAGCTTCCCTGACCTCAAAGGCCTGGGCATCAGGATGAGGAAGGGGAATATTTTCAATACGGGTGAAAGTGATGCCATAAAGCTTATTGGCAACATCGAAGACACCGTCGCGCGTGTTATCGAGGCTGAAGTAGGGTCTTAGTTCGGTATCGTCAAGGTCATATTTCGCCTTGCGCAGCTTCTCAGCATAGTACCACCAGTCGTGAGGCTCAAGCTTGAAGGTGCCTCCTTCGGCTTCAACGATCTTCTGCATCTCGTCACGCTCACGTTTTGCTACGGGGAGTGCCCTGTCAAGGAGGTCATTGAGCAGGTTGAGCACGTTGTCAGGTGTTTTTGCCATGCGTGTCTCAAGGACGATGTCAGCATGGGTCGCATAACCAAGGAGTTGAGCCCTGTCGGCTCTCAGCCTGACGATGTCAGCCAGCACCTTGTTATTATCGTATTCGTTGCCGTTGTTACCGCGGTTGAGGTAAGCATCATACAACTTTTTACGCAGGTCCCTGTTGTCAGCATACTGAAGGAAAGGAAGCATGCTTGGCTTCTGTGTGGTGAAGAGCCATTTGCCTTCCAGGCTGTCAGCAACGGCCATCTCGGATGCTGTGGCAACAACGCTTTCAGGGAGTCCTTTCAGGTCAGCATCGTTATCAATTACCAGCTTGAAACCGTTGGTCTCAGCAAGCACATTCTGGCTGAACCTGACCGTCAGAACAGAGAGCTCCTGGTTCAGCTTCTTCAGCTTCTCCTGGTCCGCTCCCTGAAGAAGGGCACCATTGCGTACAAAGCTCTTGTAGAGATTCTCGAGTAAAAAGAGCTCCGCGGCGTTCAGTTGCTCCGCTTCCCGGTTCTCATAGACAGTCTTAATCCTCCCGAAGAGTTCGGCATTAAGTAGAACCTCATCGCCGAAGGCAGAAATTTTTGGTGCAATCTCCATCTGGAGATTCTCAAGGGTGTCATTGGTGTTGGCGCTGGTCTGCGAATAGAATACATAGGCCGCCTTGTTCAGCAGCTGACCGGCACGGTCATAGGGCTTGATAGTATTGGCAAATGTCGGAGCCTCTGTTGAAGCTGTTATGGCAGCCATTTCTGCCCTGGCTAGAGCTATGCCCGAGTCGATGGCGGGAACATAATGCTCATTCTCTATCTGATCAAAGGGCGGTACACCAAATGGGGTCTGCCATTCGGCGAAAAAGGGATTTACCTGACTTTGTTTCTCATTGTTACATGAGACAACTGCAAGAGTTGCTGCCATCACTACAAAAATAATTTTTTTCACGTAGAAGGTATTTAATTTATTATTAGTGGTTTTAAGTGCGCGCAAAGATAATTCATTTGAGAAAACCAAACTATGACAGGCTGATCTATCTCACCGGTCATATTCCAATAATTGGCTCACAGTTTAATTTTTGAGAAATTTTTAAATGACTCTTTCAAGATTGAAACATTTTTGCTCTGAACGAGTATAAATTACTGTTTGACTAACATAAATACTCCAGCCGGCAAAAGACCCGGAAAATTGGAAAGATTTTACGCCTATGAAAAAACATCTACCCGCAATAGTTATCTCATCATTTCTCGCCTTCCTGTTGCTCCTTCCGCTTAGCGATGTTTCAGGACAGAACGCCGGCAGTTTGGCGGTGAATGCCAGGTCAGCGGTTTCCGATTCAGTTTCGCATCTCCTTGCCGAAAGAATCAAGATATACCCGATTCCTGCCAAGACCGACCTTACAGCTGACAACATCGATGGCGTTACTATGATAGAGATCTTTGATGTAACAGGAAACAAGTGTTTACAACAGGTATGCGACAATCATTACCAGTTGGCGATTTCTGTATCCGAACTGAAGAGGGGCATGTATTTCATACGATTCATTACCCCCCGTGCGACACTAATGAAAAGATTTTTAAAGGATTAACCGGCACTGTCACTTTTTTCTTCAGCCACCCCGTTTGTCAGGGGTGGCTTTTTTTTTAGGAAACATGCCTGCCGGGAAATACTTTTTTCCCAGCCTGTTCATGCATATTTTTTTGTTTATAACTAATTTAAGGTTGTAAAATTTGTAAAGAATTGGAGTTTCAATCTGATCTTCATTTATTAACTTTATAGCCTCATGTGAGAACAAATAATAAAGCCTATGAAGAGATCTCTACCCCTCTGCGTATCGCTGTTTGTAATACTTTTCACCGCCCTGTCGCTGCGAACGGTATACTCACAGGCGCTGCTTCTGGAAAACTTTGATTATCCTGCGGGTACGCTTCTTACCAATGCAGGCTGGACGGCACAATCAGGAGCAGGCACACAACCCGTTGACGTTGTTGTGCCCGGTCTCTCGTATAATGGATATGCTTTATCAGACATAGGAGGTGCAGCCAATGTAGATAACAATGGTGAAGACCTTCACAAAACATTTGCAGTTCAGAACTCCGGTGCTGTCTATGCTGCCTTCATGGTGAAAGTGGACGCATCTGTCGATGGATATTTCATGCATCTCGGAGGGGATCCTATTGGCACAACTTTCAGAGGCAAGATTTTTCTTGTCGGGACAGCCTCTCCGTTTAACTTCGGGATGTCTGTCGGATCAAATACAGCCACACCTGTCACTGGTGGTTCATTCACGTATGGAACAACATATCTTTTTGTCTTAAAATATGAGATCGTTGATGGAACCAGCAATAATATCGTCAGCCTGTTTATAATATCCGGAGATATTCCTGCCACAGAACCCGCCGTGCCAAGCGTTGGGCCGTTAACTGATGCTGCCCAATCGGATATAAACCCCGGCTCAATTGCCTTAAGACAATTTAATGCCAGTCAGAAAGTTACGGTTGACGGCATCAGGATAGGCACGTCATGGACTGAAGCCGTTACGGCCGCATTAAGCCTTGTTGATAATGCTGCACCTGTTTTTACGCCGGGATATCCGGCTGTTGCTAATATCGATGCCACCCAGGCTGACTTGCAGGTGAGCATGGACGAGGCAGGAAAAGCATACTACATCGTGGTGCCTGACGGAGCTGCCTCACCGACAGTTGCTGAAGTGGTTGCCGGAGCTGACTATGGAGCCGTTGCCCTCACCGCACATGGAACAATAGATATTGTTGCAGGTGGTACGGTCTATTCTGCTTCGCTGACAGGACTGACTGACAAGACCAACTACGATATATACGTCGTTGCCGACGATGACGAGGCGACTCCAAACCGCCAGGCAGAAACGGCAAAGATCGACCTCTATACGACCCGTCCGCCGGACGTGATCTTCAGCGCTGACTTTGAGACCTCGGGGTCTCTGTCGCCATTCACCGCCGTCAGTGTCACCGGTGATCAATTATGGGCCCAGACCACAGGCTATGCAAAGATCTCCGGTTACGCCTCCAGCGCCAACCATGAGAACCTCGATTACCTCATCTCACCGGCTGTCAGCCTATCGGCATCGGAGAACAATATGCTCAGCTTCCGTACGATGATGAGTTATACGGGTCCTGCGCTCAAAGTGGTGATCTCAACGAACTTTAACGGAAACTACACCCCTGCAGATGTAAGTGCAGCCACATGGACTGACAGAACTGCAAACTTCAGCTTCTCAACGGGGAGCTTCCAGTCAGTGAATTCCGGAGAGTTCGATCTGTCAGCATATACCGGCAATGTATATATTGCATTCGTATATACGTCAACGGCGGAGGCATCCGCCACATGGGAGGTGGATGACGTGAAGATCGCCGGCTACCTGCTTCCGGGCTCTGATGCCTCACTCTCCGCCCTCCAGGTAGCGGGTGTCACCATACCCTCGTTTGACCCGGCAACACTGATCTACCACTACATCCTGGAGCCTGCTGTGACAACTCCTCCGGCAGTCACATACACTACAACCGACCCCACCGCTACGGCAGTGGTCACCAACGCTACTGACCTCACCGGTGACGCTACGGCACGGACAACAACTGTAGTTGTTACTGCTGCCGACGGCACCACCACCCAGACATACAGCATTCTGTTCAACCCGATCATCGCCGTAACCAACCTTGCAGCACTGCGTGCTGTGGACGCCGGGAACTATGGCAGAATCTACCAGGTGACAGGTGAAGTCTTTGTTTCCGGAATCAACGACTCACAAAGACATCAGAAATATATACAGGATGCCTCAGGAGGAATACTTATTGACGATGCAGATGGTGTCATAACAACTTCACTTAATGTGGGAGACGGCATTAAAAACCTGACCGGCACGCTTACCGTTTACCAGAACCTCCTGGAATTCATACCATACCGTGACCCCGGAGCAGCAACATCAACCGGTAATTCCGTAACGGTCCAGAATGTGTCCGTAGCCGACTTCATTGCAAACCAGGAGAGCTACGAATCCGAGCTCGTCAGGATAACCGGAGTCTCTTTTGCTGATGCAAACGGTACTGCAGCATTTGTAGAGAAAAAGAATTATAACATCTCTGTGGGTACTGATGTGACGATACTAAGAACCATTTTTCTTGGAACGGATCTGACAGGGAAAGTCATCCCATATATGGCTGACATCACCGGGATTGCCACTGTATATGGTGCGGATGCACAGCTTGCTCCTCGTAACTATGCTGACCTTGTTGTCTATTCCGCTGACGCCACACTAATCGACCTCAAGGTGACCGGCACAACCGTTTCAGGATTTGCCGCAGGCACACTCACCTATAATGTATCACTGACTGCCGGCACAACTACCGTACCCACTGTGACAGCCACAGCAACGGAAGCGAATGCGACAATCGTCATTACCCCCGCAACGTCTCTTACTGGTGAGGCGGCAGCCCGCACAACAAAAATTGAAGTCACATCGCATGATAAATCGTCGGTTAAAACCTACACGATCGTGTTTAGCGTTGCTACAGGAATAGAAGATAATCCAACCGACAAATTCAGGATTTATCCTGTTCCGGCGCACACTGAGATCACAGCATCAGGTATTGAGAACGTCACTCTGATAGAGATTTTTGACGTCACCGGGAACAAACTCAAAACAGAAATATGTGAAGGTTATCAGGAGAAAAAGATAACCGTTAGCAGTCTCTCACGGGGTATCTATTTCATCAGGCTCACCACTCCTAAGGGAGCTGTTATGAAGAGATTTATAAAGGAATAATTCACTAACTCTCACCTTACGCAAAACCGCTCCGGCCTCCGGAGCGGTTTTTTTCATCCTGCGTACTGTCCACCTGCTGCTGAGGACTTTAAATAGTCGGCAATAGGCAATCAGCAGTCATTAACTTATTGACTGACTGTAGACTGTAGACTGGAAGCTGGGGACTGTTGCTAATTGCCTATTAAATTACCAACTTTGCATATTATGTCTCGCGTAACCATCTATAGATTCCTGAGCGCGCTTATTCTGGCACTGGCGATCAACGCAGGCTCCTGCCGAAAGGTGCCTGACCCGCCATCGCCGGACGACACCAGCCTCTTCGCTGCCTGTGTCATTCCGGGTACGACAGCAACACTTGATATCATAACGTTTAACGTCGAAGGATTCCCCAAGGAGGGATTTACCAGCGTCACCGCCCTGTCGGCACTCATCAAGGCCATCAACCCTGACATTGTCGCCCTGCAGGAGGTAGCATCAGAGGCCGACTTCGACAGACTTGTAAAACTGATGCCCGGATGGACGGGTATCTTCTATCCGATCAACAATGACGAGTGGAACCTGGCGTACATGATCAAGGAGAGCGAGACGGAACTCATCCCGGGCACGGCGCGCACACTCTTTGAAGATGACAACTGGGCTTTCCCCAGACCTCCGTTTGAGATAAGGGTGAGACATAAAGACTCCGGCACAGAGCTGCTGCTGATCAATCTGCACCTGAAGTGCTGCGGAGGCTCAGACAATGAGAGCCGCCGACGTGCAGCCGCCGAACAGCTGAAAGAATACCTCGATGATGAGAGAGCCAATGATCCCGTTGTGATGCTCGGCGACTATAATGATGAGATCTCATCAACCAGCACCGCTGAAAATCCATTCCTTAATTTCATAAGTGATCAGTCAGCCTATGTCTTTGCAGACATGGAGATTGCCCTTGGCAGTATGCTCTGGTGGTCATATCCCTCCTGGCCGAGCCATATAGACCACATCCTGGTGAGCAATGAGCTTGCCGAAAGCATAGATACCACATTGGTCATAAAGGCCAGTCCCTGCTACCCCGACTACCAGCGGGTTCTATCTGACCACAGACCCGTGGGGATAAGGTTTAACCCCTGAAGAGAGGTCAGTCTAATTATTGGCGGAGTTGTTTCTTACAATCAGGACATAAACCGGGAAGTGATCACTGTATCCTCCCTGCCACACTGTCCCAACGAATGACCGCAGCGGATAACCTTTGTACTGGCCGTCTTTCTGCACAAGAAAAGATGAGTTGAACACCCTGGCCTGCACAAATTTATATGTCGAGTAATCATTCCCGATCAATGACGGCGAGATTATTATCTGATCAAACAGGTTGATGCCGTCACGGTAATAGAGTGACCCTATCCCCTTCCTGAATAGCGGGAACATGGTATTGAACAACTCACCCTCCTTCAGCCTGTCGGCATTACCGGAAGCCCTGAGATACTCCCGCAGGCTCTCATCAACAGGATCATCGTTCAGGTCTCCCATGATGAATATCTTCGCCTGAGGATCGATTGCCATGAGACTGTCAGCCAGTCGGCGCGATAGTGCCGCCGCCGCATTGCGACGAGGACGGGTCGTCAGCTCACCCCCACCCCTCGAAGGCCAGTGACCAACAATGAAATGCATAGACTCGCCATCGAAAAGTCCTGATACAACAAGCTGATCACGGGTATAGACTCTCGCCCCGTTCTCATCGTTGATGTCAAGCACAGGACTGTCCGAAGCGGTCACACTGAAGAAACGGGGCCTGTACATAAGGGCTACATCCACACCCCGCCGGTCAGGTGAATCATAATGAACAATCTGATAATTTGACTCCTTAAGAAGAGGATGAGCAGCGAGATCCTCGAGCACCGACCGGTTCTCTATCTCGGAGACACCCAGTACCGCAGGTCCTCCAATCCAGCCATCATCCTCACCTATACGAGAGATAACCAGAGCCATGTTGTCAAGCTTCTCCAAGTACCTTTTGCCTGTCCACTTGTTCGGCCCCTCCGGCGTGAACTCCTCATCAAGCACACCGGGAGTATCGATGGTGTCGAACAGATTCTCCAGGTTGTAAAAGGCAATGAGACCCGCCCGTACTGGCTGCTGAGCTTCAACAACATAGTAAAAGGCTGACAGTATTAGTATTATGATTATCCTGTACATCATTACTGATAAATTAAGTATCCAAATTTAACATTTTTAACCCTCTTTCACCTCACTCTTTTTTTCTTCTTATTCTACCATCCGCAGCCCTGAAACATTAGGGGCACTTCGACTTGCAACTTTCGACTTTCAGACTTTTGACTTTCGACTTTCGCCTTTCCCCTATTGTCAATTGTCCCCAAAATATTAACTTGCGTGCTCATTTTTATTCTTACCCATGAATCATAACAGACTGATCTTATTGCTTTTAACATTTATGCTATCTGGCGGCGTCATCAGTGCCCAGCAAGGTAGCGTTAAAGGAATTATAACCGGCAGAGGCAGCGGTAGTCCCCTCGAGGGTGCCGTTCTCACCGATGCATCCGGCAGGGAACTCGGGAAATCCGATGCCGACGGCTCATTCACTGTTACAATGGATGAGGGAAAGCGAATGCTTTTTATTAACATGACCGATTTCGAACAGGCAATAATAAGCGTTACGGTAACTGATGGAGAAACAACTGACATCGGGGCGGTCGTACTGCCCGAAATGGCCGGATTCATGATGGATNNGTCGGCATCACAGAGGGCTTCTCCGAAGACGGATTCGAGACACAATCGATACAGGGTGTCCTCAGTGCCTCGGCCGATATCTTTCTCAGCACTGCAGCCTATACCTTCGGCCCTGCTATGTACAGGATGCGAGGTTATGACAACAACTACCAGAATGTAAGCCTGAACGGCTTTGTTGTCAATGATATAGAGTCGGGTGCTCCCTACTGGTCCAACTGGGGCGGCCTGAATGATGTCATGCGCAGCTCAATGGTAAGCTCAGGACCGGAGCCCATCGGCTTCCTCTTTGAACCGGTCGGCGGAGCAACACGCATCAACACCAGGGCATCAGAATACAGGTCGGGAATCAAGGCGGTATATTCCCTCTCCAACCGCACATACCGTAACAGGGCCATGCTGACTTACAGTACAGGACTGATGGACAACAACTGGGCCGTAACGGGAAGCTATTCAAGACGATGGAGCGAACGCGGGTTTAAAGAGGGCACCTTCTATAACGCCAACTCCTTCTTCCTCTCGGTGGAAAAGAAGATCAACAGCCGCCACAGCCTCAACCTGACCGCCCTCGATGCAATCTATCAGAGAGGGGTAGCCGGCGGATCGACCCAGGAGGTGTATGACCTCTCCTCTGACAACTTCTATAATCCTTACTGGGGATACCAGGACGGTGAGGTGCGAAGCGCACGTGTCAGAAGCAACAACAAGCCTCTTATCACCCTGGCTCACTTCTGGGAACCGTCAGATAAACTCAATATTCAGACAACGGCTGGTTACTGGTTCGGAAAGAGTGGTTACTCTGCCCTGAACTGGTATGATGTGCTTGATCCCAGGCCCGACTATTACCGCAAACTACCCAGCTATTACTATGATGAATCGGACAAGGCACTTATAACAGATGCATGGCAGTCAGATCCCACTGTGAGCCAGGTAGACTGGGATCATTTCTATTTTGCCAACAGGAAAAACATCTTCACAGTGTATGATGAAGGTGGCATCGCCGGCAACAACGTATCGGGCAAGCGCTCCAAATACATTGTTGAGGACCGACGCAATGATCTGTCGCAGTTTCAGTTCAATACCAGGGCTTCATGGGCTGCAACCAGCAGCATTAATTTTACCGGCGGGCTGCTTATCGATCTCTACCGCGGCCATAAATTTAATGTCATCAAGGACCTCCTTGGGGGCGACTATTGGCTTGATGTAGACCAGTTTGCGGAGAGAGATTATCCGAATAATCCTGACGCTTACCAGAGTGACCTTAATAATCCTGACAACACCGTCACCGAAGGTGAGACCTTCGGGAACAGCTATTATGCTCATCAGCGCGGCGCCACCCTCTGGGGCACCGGTCGGTATACCGGTAACCGCTATTCTCTATATCTCAGCGCTCATGCGCGCTATACAGCAATGTGGCGCGAAGGCCTGATGCGTAAGGGACTCTTCCCCGACAACTCTCTAGGCAATTCAGAAAAACTTGATTTTCCCACTTGGGGTGTCAAGGCCGGTGGCGACTACCGGTTTACGGGACGTCACATGATCGTCTTTAATACGCTCATCACCACCAACCCACCACTGTTCAGGAACAGCTTCCTCTCGCCCCGTACCCGTAACACGGCCACCCCTGAATTGAGGGAGGAAACAATCCTCTCAGGCGATATCAGTTATGTCCTGCGTACACCGGCAGTAACAGGCAGGCTAACAGCATATTACACTCGCTTTCTGAACCAGACTGAGGTGACGAGCTTCTATCATGACGAGTGGAGAACACTTGTCAATTATGCCATGACAGGTATAGACAAGGAAAACTATGGCATCGAAGCCGGAGCAGAGATAAGCATTACCTCGGAGCTTTCAGTCAATGCCGTGGCATCTGTCGGTCAATACCTCTGGGTAAGCAACCCTGCCATTACTATCACACAGGATAACAACAGCACAGTGCTGAGTAACGAGGAGGTCTGGATACAGTACTTCCGCCAGAGCGGCACGCCCCAGACAGCCCTGGCAGCTGGCATTGAATACAACTCATCCAGGTTCTGGTGGGCAGGCATAACGGGGAGCTATTATGATGAAATATATCTCGATTTCAACCCGGTCACCCGAACAAAGGACGATACCGGATATTACCCCTTCTGGGAGTATCAGAAGCAGACTGACCCAGGATTCCTGCTTGATATCTTCGTGGGCAAATCATGGAGGATTGATGATTTATATATCAATGTGAGTGCCAACCTGAGCAACATCCTCAATAACCGCACATTTATCACAGGAGGATTCGAACAGTACCGGTACGATCCGGAACATCCTGATCTCTTCCAGCCTAAAGTCTATTACTACAATGGCTTTAATTACTTCATCAATTTCAGTATCAGGTATTAATAAATGAAGGAGGAAAAGATCATGAAAAAAATCACAGGAATATACAGGATTGCCGCAATCATATCAGGATTACTTCTTGCAGTTTCATGCAGTGACAATAATGAGACCCCGCCACCGGTTAAGGAGTTCGTTCCGGGAGAGAAAGTCACGGTACAGCAGGTCAGGGCGCTTTACGCTGATCAGCTTGCTATATCGGACTACACCCAGCGTCAACCGATAGAGATTGAGAATGACTGGGCCCTGCGTGGTATCATCACCGCCAGTGACAAAAAGGATGGTAATTTCTATAAGGAGGCATACATTGAGGACGCCACAGGCGGACTGAGACTGGTATTTGAGTCTACAAGCGGACTATACATAGGTGATTCGGTTGTTGTCAATGTAAGAGGTCTGTGGCTTGGCGACTATGGCAACTTCTGGCAACTGGGCGGTGTGCCCTATTATGAAGAGGACGGCAACCTGAGAGTCGGCGGCATGAACATGGACAAACAGTGTCTGAAGCTGTCAACTGGCAATCCGACAAACCCTTCCGTTGTAACTGTCACACAGGCCAGAAGCAGCGCGTACCTGGGCAGGCTGGTAAGGCTTGATGAAGTGCAGTTCACTGACGCAATGATCGGCCTCACCTGGGCTGATGCAGTGGATAAGGTAACCCAGAACAGGACTCTTGAGGACTGCAACGACAAGACTATCATCGTACGCACAAGCGGGTACTCATCTGCTGCGGGAGAGCTTCTGCCGGCAGGCAACGGATCAATAACAGGCATAGTGACGATATTCAATGGCACCTACCAGTTCCTCGTGCGCGACTTTGATGAGGTTGACATGAGCGGGGACAGATGCGGGGTGATTGACCAGCCCCTTGGAACCCCGGTTGAGATAATAAACGAAAACTTCGACAGTTTCGGCGATGATGCTTCTGTATACATCGGCGGCTGGCAAAACATAGCCACCGCCGGCGGCCGACTGTGGCTCGCCCAGGTTTTCAGCGGCAACACCTATGCACAGGCAACAGGATATAACTCAAATCTTTCTGTAATGGTCACATGGCTGATTACCAGGCCAGTAAATATCGCCACACAGAAAATTCTTACCTTCCAGACAGCCAAAGCTTACTGGGCACATACCGGGACTAACTTCCCAATGGAGGTGCTCTACTCAACAGACTATAACGGTAATAATATCTCCACGGCTACATGGACGCCGCTGACGGCAGTGATGGCGCAAAAGACCGACCCTGACCACACTTTCATAAACTCAGGCAATGTAAACCTGCCTGTTGCTGCCGGCAAGTCAGCCGTAATTGCTTTCAAATACACCGGCAGCGACACTGAGAGCACATCATACCGCATTGATAATATCGCTGTTACGGCAGCCAGGTAAATGACTTAAACTATGAATATCAAAACTATAATCCGGCTTTCAATTGCATCTCTGATCATCGCATCCCTGTCGTGCAGCAGGGAACCCGTGCCTCCTCCTGAGCCTGTGATAGATTACATAACCATTGAGCAGCTCAGGGAGATGCATGATCATGGAATAAGTACCATTGATACCAACGTCTACATACAGGGGATTGTCACACATACACCGGAGCTGGGAAACCTGCCTTCATTCGTGGCGTATGTACAGGATTCAACGGCAGGAATATGCCTGACGGTAAGCGGAACCAACACCTTCTCGCGCGATTCCGAGGTTAAGATTCTGTGCCGAGGCGTCACCTTCACTGAATACAACGGACTGCTACAGTTCGGCGACATAAGTATTGCTGACCAGTCGACCCTTGTAAGCCTGACCCCTTCCCCGATAATCCCTGAGGTTGTGACAATAGCTCAGCTTCTGGCCGGTGAACACCAGGCTGAATATGTAAGGATAGAGAATGTGCAGTTTGCTGAACCGGGAACATACTCCGGTGAGAATATTCTCACAGACTGTACGGATGAGCTGGAAGTTTATACCCGGTCTGATGCCACCTTCGCTTCGGAGGCACTGCCGGCAGGGAATGGTTATATCTCCGGCGTCGCATCTGCTTTTAGCGGTGTTCAGTTCCTGCTTAGGGACGAGACCGAAAACGGAATGACCGGAGAGAGATGTGGCGGTGCAGGTGCTTTTTATCTGGCACAGGACTTCTCCTCACTGGTCAAATATGCTGATGTCAGCACACTGACAGGCTGGAAGACCTATTCCCAGGCAGGTACCAAGACATGGTACGGCAACGAGTTGTATGGAGGTAAGTGGGTACAGGCGACGGCCTACAACTCAGGACAGGCCTCGGTGGTCACGTGGATGATAGCCCCGGTCGTCGATCTGACACTGGCAACAGAGCCATATCTGCTCTTTGACAGCGCTGACGGATATGATAACGGCGCTACTTTGAAGCTGTTCGTCTCAACCGGTTATGATGGTTCGGCAACACCGTGGAATGCTACCTGGACAGAAAAGAGCTTTGCCCTTCCTGCCTCAACAGCTTCGGGTTACAGCCAGTTTGCGAGCTCGGGACAGATTGATCTTTCCGGCTACAAGGGTGGCCAGGTGTGGATCGCCTGGGTTTATGAAGGTGGAACCAACCGTACAACAACCTGGGAGGTAGACAACGTGCTTGTAGCTGAAAAGTGATTACTAAAACGTAACATTCACGGATTCTTGAAGGCGGGCAGAACTGCCAGAAATCGACAATCGACAATCGACAATCGAAAAATATGCCAAAGTGTATCTCAGCGGCCATTTTACTTATCTGCCTTACGGGCCAGATCGACGGACAGCCGCCTGAGGGATATTACAGCAGTGCCACAGGCCTGACAGGCAAGGCGCTGCAGCAGGCGCTGCATGACATCATAGACGGGCATACCGTTTTGGCTTATGACAATCTGTATAGCGCCTTCCTGACCACCGACATCAAACCGGGCAATATAGTGTGGGATATGTATTCTGACGTTCCGGGCGGGACTCCGGCATATGTATATTACTATAGTGCCGGCCGGGAGTGCGGTAACTACAACAGCGAGGCCGACTGTTACAACCGTGAGCATTCGTTCCCTAAAAGCTGGTTCGGTGACCTGCCGCCAATGAATTCCGACCTGTTCCATATCTATCCCACAGACGGATATGTCAATAATCGCAGGAGCAACTATCCTTTCGGCGAGACATCATCCGCCACATGGACCTCTACCAACGGGAGCATGGTCGGGCCCTCTTCAGTCACAGGATATACGGGCGTGGTATTTGAGCCGATAGATGAATATAAAGGTGATTTTGCCCGTACATACTTTTATATGGCTACCCGTTATAATGGCGAAGACAGCCAGTGGCCCGGGAGTGACATGACTCAAGGAGCACAACCGAAGCCATGGGCGTTGACAATGCTTCTTGCCTGGCATCGTGCTGACACAGTCAATCTCAAGGAACGAAACCGTAATAACGAGGTTTACAAATACCAGCACAATCGCAATCCGTTCATTGACGATCCTCAGTTTGTGGAAAAAATCTGGGGTACGCTTAATCCTGTGGAGAATTTTGCTGAAAACAGGGTTTCAGTGACGCTCTACCCCAACCCCGCGCAAGACTATATTAACATAAGCGTTTCAGGATACATATGTAGTGGAACCGCGGCATATGTTTATGATACAGGTGGTTGCCTGGTGATTACAGATATTATCGACGAGGAAATTACTACCCTAAGTCTGGCAGGCCTGCCGTCAGGCATCTACTTCCTGCATCTGGCTTGTGACGGCCTGACCTCCTCTGAAGCCTTCGTTGTAACTGCCAGGTAATACTATTTTATTTGCCGGTCGCCATTTCTTCAATGGCGGTTAACATGGAAGAATATTACCTGGTTGACTCAAGCACAAGCTGTACCACATCCACACCGACCGCATCAAACATAATCTCAATGTTGTTGGTGAATTCTGAATTATGGCTCATGATCGCATCCTTGACCATGAACGCCTTATAATCATGACTCATAGCGCCCATATAGGTGGCCAGAACGCATCCCACCGCACTCAGTCCTGTGAGAAACAGTGTATTGCAGCCAAGCTCCTTCAGCACCTTATCGAGGTCGGTCTTAGCGAAGCCGTCTGGATAGGTCTTTATGATTTTCGGATCGTCAGGTTTTATCGAGACCGTGGAAGGAAATTCGAACAGGTCAGTGCCGGGGCGTACGCCATACTCCTCTCCGTGATGATAGACAAGAACCACAGGGAAACCATGGCTACGGAACAATGAGATGTAATAATTGATGTTGGCCATGGCCGTTTTCTTATCAGCCTCGGGAATCATAGGCAGGAATGCGTTCTGGATGTCTATTACCAGCAGTGCAGGTTTAACCGGAGCAGCCGGGTTCTGGGAATGTGCTGTAAGCGAAGTGAAACCGAGGATGAGGGTCAGCAGAGCGGAAAATACTTTTGTTCTCATGATTTAGTAGTTTTGGTCATGTAATATTATGCCTATTTTTGGGCCAAGTCAATACTATTTTCGAAATTACTCTCTCTTGCCTCCTGATTTTGAGTTTATGGAGTCTCCTGTTTCAATCTGTTTTGTTAGGTCTTTTAGGAGTCTTACCATCGGAGCACCGTCAACCAGATCATGATCAACCAGGACGGTCATATTCAGGATTTCCCTGATGATGATCTCGTTATTGATAACGACAGGCTTTTTAATTACAGACCCTATTCCAAAGGATACCGGATGAACGGATCTGTGAAGGAACCAACCGTTAACCTGCCCTATCATGCCAACAGAGGTTATTGCGGCATTACCCATTTTTCTGTAAGCAAACCCGGGATTTGCGAGCATTACCTTCCATACAAACCTCCTGGCAAATCCCGGAAGCTTGTAATATATCACCTCAGACACATTTCTACGCCTGTTGATAACAATGTCACCATTGGTTAACTCCTGCTTCTTTGCATTTTCAATCTCAGCAGATATCTCCGGAGCGTCTTTTTCGTTTGCCTTTTCTATTACAAGTGGAATCGGGACCTTCTCACCTTCTATCACTTTTTCCACCAGGATCGATATATTGATATCATTGAAGATCATTAACTTTCGCTTTCCTCGACGGTAAGCTGTTGCCTCGGGATGCTTCTGCAGAACGCTGCCGATCACCTTAATGAGCCAGGCCGTGAATGATATACTGACCCCCTGTCTTCTAAGTTCATGCAACATTTTTCTGCTTTCCGTAACGTCGAACTCCAGGAGGGCGGCGACGTGGTGCTTCTTCAACCCTACTGAGAAAGTATCAAATGTCGCCAGGCGCGACAGGGGAAAGGTTTTATTTCTGAATGCCTCTTTCATTCCGGGTTCAATTTATTCTTATCCTTGTGATAGTTTTTGATGAGCTTCCCGAACTGCCTATCTTTCTTTCTTTTCTCGGCAACCGAAGTCTGAAACCGCTCCTGTTCCCTGCATATTTTCAAATAATTATCATATGAATGGCTGTCGAGCGTTCCGTTCTCTAATGCTTCCAGCACAGCACAACCGACCTCACTGATGTGGCTGCAGTCAGGGAACCGGCAATTTTGAGCCAGGTCAAATATTTCCGGGAAGGTAGTCCTGATTCCCTCCTCCATATCCGTAATACCCACCTCCTTCATACCCGGGGTATCAATAATAATACCGCCGTTGTCAAGGATGAACAGTTCACGGTGCTCAGTCACATGCCTTCCTTTGTTGGTGCTTTGACTGATCTCCCCTGTCTTCATTATTTCACGTTGCAGCAGGTTATTAATAAGTGTCGATTTGCCCACACCAGATGATCCCATCACGCAGCAGGTTTTACCCTTTGGAATCAAGTCTATGATTCGGTCAATGCCATCACGGGTTGTGTTGCTGAGGAGAATAAAGTCTACTAACCTGTCACGATTTCTGAGTTCCCGGATGGCAACATTAATCTCCATCTCTGACACGAGGTCAGTTTTACTGAGAACCAGTACCGGTTCAATACCTGCTGAATGGCAGATTGCAAGGTACCGTTCCAGCCTGTTGATATTGAAATTATTATTGATAGCCTGAACTATGAAGGCAACGTCAATATTTGAGGCTATGATCTGTTTTTCGCCTGGCCTGCCCACAGCCCTTCTTACCAGGAGCGATTTCCGGGGAAGGACTTTGTTGATGAATGCTTGTCCACCGTCGTATATTGTCATTGCCACCCAGTCGCCCACGGCCGGAAAGTCTTCCCTGGAGGCNNTGTAATCTCAGCATCATATTCATTTGTGCTGTCAGAGACGACGTACCTCTCGCGGTGTTCCTGCGTTACTCTTCCTACTGTGAATTCAGACGATACCTGCTGTCTGCACAGGACAGCCAGTTCATCTGTCATCCCGAGATCAGTGATGTTCATTGTTGCGATTATAATATTCTTGTTCCAGGTTT
>DCSU01000015.1:39106-40698 GCA_002325785.1 Bacteroidales bacterium UBA1458
CTGGCGCCGTAGTAAGATTGTGCACCGTTGTGGTACACGAAGACGGTACCGTAGCGGCGATCGGCAAAGAGGGCACCGCCGAGCTTCCTGATTTCTGCAGGTGTCTCTATCCAGCTGGAGGTCTTCCTATCGAAATTACCCAGATCCTGCAACTCGCGGTACTGTTTCTCATTGAGTAGTGCGGCACCCATGGCGTTTGCCATCTCTACCGCGCTGTTCTCCGGCTTGAATGTTTTCCTTGCATCCAGAGCTTCACTGTCGTAGCAGACATTTCTGCGGCCCGCCGGGCTCTCCGCGGAACAATCATAAAAGATGTATTCCCCGGTTTTGGCATCAAATCCTACCACATCCGGTTCCCCGCCGGTCCTTTCCATCTCATTCAGATTCCACAGCTTCTTACTGCTGTCCGGCAGGGTCAGCCTGGCCTCTATTCTATTCCATTCAAGATCCCTGTGGCGGTGCATGTTTTTCTCAAACCTTGATTTTAGCACATTAAAAAGTGTTTCACAGGGCTCAGATGCCAGCTCTCTCTTTGGTTTACCCTTTGCCATAGCTTCCAATTATTTAATACTTCATATCAATTACTGATGTCACGACCGGGTTCCGCTATCTCGTACTAACGCATGATATTACGGAGTTGGGTTATTGCTCAGTGCCGAACCAGGTTATAACGCCGGACTGCGCCTCCTGTCCCGAAGCAGGGTTTTACAACCTGCCGTCGATTCCGGATCTCGCTGCCGGGTGATGTAATAAACCCTGGTTCCGTACGGCTACCCAAAACAGGTCATGGATTTTTCTTCCTGATCTTTTCTGCTGCCTCAAGATAGACAGGCAGGGCAGCTGACCCGTACCAGCGGTACAATTCCGTATCGAATATCTTTGAGGTCACAGTCGGATCACCTTTAAGCAGCTCCTCTGCCTCTTCAATTGTTTTTACATCAAACAGAAACAGTCCCCGGTACTCATTCTCATTCTCTCCCATAGGGCCGGCAAGTATCAGTTTCTTCTCCACGGCCAATCTGTCCATGTTTGAAAAGTGCCCGACAAAAAGACTGTCTCTCAGCTTTTTATCACTTATCTGAGCAGGACCTGTTTTCAGAATGACAAGTATATAGTTTTTCATTCCCAGTTCATCGGCACCAAGCTGGTGTGCGAGTACGGAGTCATATTCATATTCAGCATTCTGTCCGGCTGCAAATACTGTGACCGCCAGAAGTATAAGTATTGGTATATACGTTTTCATTTCAGCCGGTTTTTGTGGCATGGCTTATTCAGAAACAAATTAAGGTCCGATTAGTTCCGGATCATCAAAAATTGTGTTATAAAAATCAGTTATATTTGCAGCCGCAATATCCTTAAGATATTGTACGACCGGAGAGATGCCAGAGTGGTNNGGTTCGAATCCCACTTTCTCCGCTCCGGCACTGCAGGCTGGGCCACCATCAGGTGGCCCGGCTTCTGTTTTTAGGGTATCGACGAAGGAGCTTGCTCATGAGGAGATTACCGTAAAAACAGAATGGTATGCGCCTCCGGCGCATACCTGCAGTGCCGGAGCAGGTTCCCCCGCTAGGGATCACGAGCGAATGAAATGA
>DCSU01000161.1:0-2867 GCA_002325785.1 Bacteroidales bacterium UBA1458
AAAGAGTATGCTGAGAAATATGGTGTCGAGTACTTTGAAGGAAAAAGACCATGGATAATTAAGTGCGACATAGCTATGCCTAATGCTACCCAGAATGAGATAAATGAGGATGAGGCAAAATTACTGGTAAAGAACGGATGTATATGTGTTTCTGAAGGGGCAAACATGCCCTCAACACCGGAAGCTGTTGAAGTTTTCCTTAATGCCCGGATATTATATGGCCCGGGAAAAGCCGCCAACGCTGGCGGTGTGGCAACATCCGGACTGGAGATGACACAGAATTCAATGCGCCTGTCATGGTCGCGTGAGGAGGTTGACACCAGATTGCACCGTATCATGAAAGACATCCATGCTACATGCGTTAAGTACGGTACGGGGAAAGACGGATATATAAACTATGTCAACGGGGCCAACATCGGCGGATTTGTCAAAGTTGCCGAGGCCATGCTCGCACAGGGCATCGTATAAGAGTGCCTGTTACCTGTTCCTGATCATGCCATCCGGCCATCCGGCAAGGAGATCAGGAACAGGTTTTTTTCATCAATCCATTACAGAAAATGTACAAGCTCAGGAAAAACATTTTCAGGGAGACCTCTTTTGAGCTTCTGATGCAAAAAAGAGTTCAGTATGTGCTGCTCATCTGTAGCAGGTATGATGCATTCATCATGGAGGAGGACGGGAAAATTGATGAAAAGGTCTTCAATGATTATGTCTCATTTCACCTGCGTTATCCTCCCCGGTTTGTACATGTCACTTCCGGCGAGAAAGCCTTGGAGGTACTGGGAAACAGGCAGATAGACCTGGTAATAAATATGCTTAGCATCAGCGACCAGGATCCGTTTGAACTCTCCCTGAACATCAAGAAAATATATCCTGAAAAGCCTATTGTAATACTTGCCCCCGACTCACGGGAAATTACCCACAGAATCAACAGCGAGGATCTCACATCAATTGATTATGTCTTCAGCTGGCCGGGAAATACCGACATCCTCCTACCCATAATAAGCCTGATAGAGGATAAACTGAATGTGGACGAAGACTGCAAATATGAGGGAGTACAGTCAATCATGCTGGTTGAAGGCTCATTCAGGATGGCTTCCGTCATCCTGCGCCACCTTTACTCTATAATACTTGAACAGTCACGCGAATATATGACCGAAGGCCTCAATGAGCATCAGAAATTTATGCAGATGCGCGGAAGACCAAAGATCCTGCTTGCTACCGGCTATGATGAAGCACAACGGCTGTTCGAAATACATAAAATGCGCCTCCTGGGCGTCATAGCAGATGTGGACTATAAGAATGAAAAACCGGGAGTTCCCGGAATAATCAGCGATTTTATCAGGCAGATAAAGGATTATGATCCGAACATTCCCGTAATAATACAATCTGCCGACCAGGCAAATGAAAAATATACAGAAGAACAGGGAGACGCTTTTGTGAATTTCAATTCCAGATCACTGCCCCTCGATCTGAAAACAGTGCTAAAGAAACACTGTTCATTTGGAGATTTCATCTTCACTGATCCTGTTACAGGCAAAGAGATAGCAAGGATTTCAGACCTGCAGAATTTTCAGCGAAGGCTGTTTGATATACCCGATAACTCCTTTCGTTACCACCTGTCAAGAAATCATCTTTCAAAATGGCTGTACGCCCGCGCACTCTTTTCCCTGGCTGAGTTCATAAAAGAGGTCAGCATTGACGATTTTGCCAGCATAGACCAGGCCCGCCGCTTCATATTTGACACTATTGCCAACTTCAGACTTAACAAAGGACACGGCATCATTGCTGATTTTTACCGCGAACACTTTGATGAATATCTTACGTTTACCCGGATCGGAGCGGGATCAATGGGAGGCAAAGCCCGCGGCCTGGCCTTCCTGGATTATATCATCAAACAAAATCAGTATTTTGAAAGCCTGGAAGATACGATTGTTTCAATACCCCGTACCGTGGTGCTCAGCACTGATGTGTTTGACGAATTCATGGCACAGAATAACCTGTACTTAACTGGCCTGTCAGACGCCAGCGACAAGGAAATTCTTGACGCTTTCGTAAAGGCACAACTCCCCATGCGCATTCACAAGGACCTGTTCGTCTTCATCTCCATAATCAGCGGGCCGGTCGCAATCCGATCTTCGAGCCTGCTTGAGGACTCTCATTTTCAGCCATTCGCCGGGGTATATTCTACTTACATGATCCCAAAAGCTGATGATGATATCCTCATGCTGGAGTTATTGAGTACCGGGATAAAAAGTGTTTTTGCCTCCGTTTTCTTCAAGGGAAGCAAAGATTATATGAAGGCTACAAATAACCTCATCGAGGAAGAAAAAATGGGTATCGTACTCCAGGAGGTATGCGGACAGCAATATGCAAACCGGTTCTATCCAACCATCTCAGGGGTTGCAAGATCAGTTAACTTTTACCCCATCGAACCTGAGAAGTCTGAAGACGGATTTATCAGCCTGGCATTTGGCCTTGGCAAATACATCGTTGACGGCGGTATCTCTCTCAGGTTCTCGCCTAAATACCCCGCAAAGATCATCCAGTTGTCAGATACAAAAATGGCCCTGCGGGAGACCCAGCAGGAATTTTACGCTCTCGATCTCAACCCGGCAAGCTTTGTCCCCAGTACCGACGATACTGTTAACCTGCTTAAACTGAAGGTCAGCGATGCCGAAAATGACGGGTCACTGAAATTCGTTGCCTCCACCTACGATTACCAGGATGACATGCTCAGAGATGATCCCATGGAGGGAGGAAGGAAGGTGATTACCTTCGCCAAAATACTGAAGTATGACCTGTTCCCGCTTTCTGAAATTCTAAAGACTATTCTTGAGATCGGTCAACAGCAACTGAATAATCCG
>DCSU01000161.1:2877-3479 GCA_002325785.1 Bacteroidales bacterium UBA1458
CTACTGCAAATAAGGCCTATAGTAGAAACCTTTGAAACCGTAAAATTCAAGCTGGAGAAAATTCCGCAGAGCGAAACAATCATCTCATCCCAATCAGCTCTCGGAAACGGAACAATAGACGGGATATGTGATCTGATCTATGTCAGAACTGAAAACTTTAATGCTGCAAAAAACCTTGAGGTTGCCGGGAAACTCAATGAATTGAATGACGATTTCCTCAGGGATGATAAGCATTATATCCTGATCGGTCCGGGCAGATGGGGGTCAAGTGATCCCTGGCTCGGGATTCCAATTAAATGGCCCCAGATCTCCGCATCAAGGCTGATAGTTGAATCGGGACTCGAAAATTACCGTATCGATCCCAGCCAGGGTACTCACTTTTTCCAGAACCTCACTGCATTCAGAGTGGGATACTTTACAGTTAACCCGTTCATGANNTGACGGATTTGTCGATTATGAATTTCTCTCTTCGGCTGAAACTGTTTACGAGGATGCTTTGATAAGACATGTGAGATTTCCGGAACCACTTACCATCAGGATCGACGGCCGGAAAAAACTTGGAGTTGTGATGAAGCCAACAGGTAAAACGGACTGAAGGTCTA
>DCSU01000093.1:0-5644 GCA_002325785.1 Bacteroidales bacterium UBA1458
GCGGGCTTTTTGTTTCCTGTCCTCCGCTTCGCAAGCGAGCGTCGGTCAGTAAACAAAAATCCCCCCTTCGCTTCGCTCAGGGGGATTTTGTTGAGGTCGGTGGCGGATTCGAACCGCCGTAGCCGGTTTTGCAGACCGATTCCTAGCCACTCGGACAACCGACCCTGTTTTCTCGGCAGGACACTAGCGCCCGCCATCCAAGGCTGCAAAGTTAATAAAATTTGCAAATAAACCTTCTCCTCCTCGCCGTTGATGTCAACCTTAGGGAATCCCTGCTGCCAGGTTCGCTTAACAAAATGAACGGTAGTATTCGCTCTCCCGCACCCCTTGATAACGCCTGTGAGTATTCCATTGATAAAGACCGGAAGGGAAGGGACAGAAGTCAATAGCAAAAAAAATGGGTTACTTTTGATAGCTGATTCATAAATGTAACTTTACCGGTTGAAGGGAACCCTGACCAATAATTAAGAAGTGCCGCAGGGCCTCTGAACAGTTCATGAACAAATTGCGGCAATACAGGGCTTCCTTCCAGGGAAAAAAGAAGAATGTGCTATGCGTATATTAACTGTTCTTATTGTTGGTTTTCTGATTGTTGCAGCATGCAGCTCTGACAGAGGAGATGTAACCAGAAACAGAGCTGAGGGGAAGACTGTGGAAAAAGCTGTCAGGTTCATACAGAATCAGCTCATGAGCCAGGTAAGTAATGCAGAGGTCGATACAATTGCAAGCGGGATGATCACAATAAAAGCCGAAGGGAAGGGTTTTGTGCTCGATCCATCCCGGGTTGTCACCGGGCTGATTGACGATGACCGCCGTAAGGATGCCGTAATACCTGTATATTCCCTAAGCGGGCAGTCGCTGGCCGGGATAGAGTATCTCGTTCTACTGCAGGGGCCTTCTGAATTTGTCATTGCAGCAACGCTGACCAATATCTTAAGCATAGAAGCTATATCTGACCGGATGATAACTGCAGTGGTCTCAACCGTGACAAAGGACGCTCCTGGTTACGGCTGCAGTGAGTGCCGGGATACGGTTCAGTACAGGTATGTCAACGGTGAGCTGTCAAGGGTACTGAAGGTTTACGCCACGCAATAACTCCTGGAATAACTAATCGAGCAGGCCTTTTCTCGTGTTCGATTATGCAGGGCATAAAAAAGGGTGTCTCATAAAAATGAGACACCCTTTCTCTTTATTAAGGCTTTAATAGCCTTCCACTATTTTTTAAAGGTAATCCGGGTTCTGAACCAGGACACCGGGCTGCAGGTTAATCTGATCCTCAGGCACAGGCATATACTTGTCTCGTTCTGTAAAGATGGCACCGCGCATAAACTCCCTGACCCTCAGGTCTCCCTGAGCAAAGTCGTTGAGCGTCTGAACCATGTCAACCCTCATTCCTGCCGGCAGGTTATCCCAGCGCCTCAGGTCGAAGAAACGCCTGCCCTCAGTGGCAAACTCAAGCCTCTGCTCCCACTGTACGGCTCTCATTGCCTCTTCCTTGTTGGCAAAAGGATCATAGAGACCAATCAGGTAGTTGGCGGCCGGCTGTGTCCAGTCAACATAAGGACCGGTTGTTCCGTCCATATAGTCGGCGTCGGTTGATCCCGGGCCCCACGGATATACCGAGGCGGGGAGCGTGGTGATCAATACCTTGCCCATAACAACCTTGTTGTCAGCCCTGTCACGTATCTGGTTGACATAATTGCGGGCAGTAATAAGGTCATTTTCAAAAGCAGCTATCTCAGCCCTCCACAGGAGGATATGGCTGTAACGCAGGTACCTGTAGTTGTTGGCATTGATACCCGTCTGCCATCCGGTGGTGGTGGACAGTGTATAACGTTGGCTCTTATTGAAGAATGGCTTTGCAACAGGCATATACGGACCGCCGTCTAACTGTTTGCGGATCCAGTTGCTTCCACGGTTGATACCCCAGTCCTTGTAGGGGATACCCCTGCGGCCAACAGTAAAATCAAGACGCGGGTCTACCGGATCTGTCGCCACGACGAACGGCTGGTCAGAGGTGATCCCTTGGTCATTGGCCAGGTCGACGTTGTTGAATGTAGTAAAGAGCGGCAGTCCGCTGACGGGGTCAACCTTGTAGGCGTTCACCAGGTTCTGTGATGGCTGATGGAATCCGCAGCACATACCTATGTCACCGCCGTGAGGCCAGTTAAGACCAATACCCATTTCAGCATTCAATGACTCGTTGATATCATTCACGCATGCCTGTATCTCGAAGATCGATTCATCATTGTTATTGGTGACGATTTCGAAATTATCAATAAAATAAGGCATTAATGAATAATTACCGCTTAGAATGATATTCTCAAGAAGCGGTTTGGCCTCAGCATACATCAGCTCCTGCATATAAGCCCTTGCAGCAATACCCATGGCAGCATACTTGGTCGGTTTGCCAACCAGTGCCTGTGTTTCAGGCAGGTTCTCCCAGGCAAACTTAAAGTCCTCGATAATAAAGGCAAGAACAGCACCCGGGTCATTCTGATTTGAAACGGCTGCAGGATCCTCTGTATCTTCAGTGAACAGAGGTATATAGTCGCCGAATACCAGCCATGCCTCAAAGTAAAAGAGGCCTCTTAGGAACCGGGCTTCAGCCCTGAAGCTGTTGGCCTGATCAGCTGTAATATTGCCTTCTGCCTCGGTGGCATTGATAACTTTCAGGGTCTTGTTGGCACGGACAACGCCATGGCCAAGGGTAAGCCTCCATTTATCTGCAGGATAGCCGTTAGAGGGTGTCACAGACCATCGTTCAATATCATTTACAGGAATCTGGTCAGTTATTTCAGAGCCCTTATAAGCATCGTCAGATGCTGCAGAGCCATAGGTCCAGTTCTGGATTGATGCCCCCCATGATACGTCCCACAAATAGCTGCCTTTCACTATGGCATAGGTACCAATCAGCAATGCATCTATACCCTTTGCGGAATAGAATACATTCTCTGAGGTTGAGCCCAGTGGCTTTTTATCAAAGAAATCATCAGAGCAGGAATTTATTATTACCAGCACAAGCAGTGCGGCAAATAATATAGATAGTTTTTTCATCTTCATATATCTTTAATTTATGAATTGTAACGCGTTATAAGCCAATGGTAAGGCCAAACATGAACTGCCGCGGCGTTGGCCATGCTCCCTGGTCAAGGCCCATGTATTCTCCCGAAGAGTTAAGTTCTGGATCGAGTCCGCTGTACTTCGTAAGAGTGAACAGGTTCGTTACCTGGGCATAGAGTCTGACACTCTGTACCTGGAACCTGCTCAGAAGAGGAGTTGGCAGGGTATAGCCCAGCCTCACGTTCTTAAGTCTCAGGAACGAACCGTCTTCAACAAGAGCTGAACTGGCTATCTGTGACTTGTCATTCTGGTCAAGCATGGGCAGGGTTGCGTCAGCGTTATCGTCAAGATAGGGGCTGCCCCATGATTTATATAGTGCATCCTTGCTAAGGTTAGCGTTAAACTGACCATAGTCTATCCAGCGCCTTACGACGTTAATGATGTCATTGCCGTAGCTGCCGTAGAAGAACACGTTCAGGTCAAATCCCCCATATGCGATATCGAGGTTGAGACCGCCGGTCAGATCAGGATGCGGGTTGCCGATATATACCATATCAGCAGAGTTTATTATATTGTCTGCCTGATCCATTACGCCGTCACCGTCAGAGTCAATGGTCAGCTGGTTCTTGTATTTGTAATGGCCGGCCTGGTTGTAGTCGGTATCTTCATATGGAGGATGGGCTGCAGCTTCCGCATCAGTCTGGAAGATGCCTTCAACTTCATATCCGTAGAACTCAGGGAATGCAGTTCCTACCTGGAAGCGGGAATAGTTTACCTGGCGCAGGCCTCCGGTAGGGACAAACTCGTTCACATCATCCGAGAGCTTCGTGATCTCGTTTTTGTAATGCGAGAGGGTAAGTTTGGCACTGTACAGGAGCTTCCCGCCCATAGCCTCACTCTTGTAGCCAAGGTCCAAGTCGAAACCGGTATTTTTCATTTCACCGATATTGATGAAAGGCGGGGCGGCGCGACCAAGCACATTAGGTATGCGAGGATTGTAGAGCATATCTTTTGTGTCTCTTCTCCAGACGTCAAGAGTCAGGCTCAACCTGCTGTTAAGGAACAGCGCGTCCATACCGCCGTCGATCGTCCTGGTAGTTTCCCATGTCACATCCTCGTTACCGAGAGTTGCAGGATAGAAGCCGCTGGTGGCTGATGTGTTGGAGCCGTCAATTGCATAGCCAGCCTGGTATTTATCAGAAGCATAGGTAGAATATGAGTTGTAATCACCGATTTTGTCATTACCTGAAAATCCAAGGCCGAGCCTTAACTTAAGGTAGTCGAGCCATGACTTTGTACCAGCCATAAAGCTCTCCTCAGAGACACCCCAGCCGAGGGAGAAGGCGGGGAAGTTACCGTAGCGATTGGCCTCGCTGAAGCGCGAGGAGCCGTCGCGGCGGAAGGTAGCCTCAGCAAGATACTTGCCCATGTAGTCATAGTTGAGCCTTCCGAATAACGAGAAGAGCGACCACTCTGAGCCATAGCCGTTATTTTCTCTATTGATCTCACCGGAGTTCAGCCACATGTAATCAGGATCTTCCGAGAAATACTGGCTGCGGCTGGCATTGGCCTCTTCATATTTGCTTTCAATAGCTTCAGTACCGACCAGCACATTGAACTTATGGTCATCTGCAACCGAGAAATTATAGATTGCAGTATTGGTAAAGTTCCACTGGAGCGAATTATTTGTGGAAACGTTGTGGCCATTTACCCTATTGGGTTCTGAGTGTTCAAAGTTGGGAATGGTGAATCCCCTGTAGTTCCACTGACCGTAGTTGTAGCCCATCAGGCTCTTGATAGCCAACCCTTTGATGGGTGTCAGTTCGGCATAGAAGCTTCCGAGTGCCCTGGTCCATTTACCGTTATTGTTCCTTGCACGGTAAAGACTGGCCACACCGTTCTCGCTGTTACCCATTTCGGAGGCCTTTGAACCGGCGAAGTTGACACCGCTGATATCATAGACCGGCACAATTGGCTGTGTGCGGTATGTGTATGAGATAGGTGAGTCCTCCGCGTTATCAGTGAATCTACCGAGCTCATTGATGAATATGCCCTGAAGGGTCTCACCGAACCTCAGCCAGTCTGTAACCTTGGCATCTGAGTTAAGCCTGAAGGTATATCTCTTGAAGTTGGTGTGGATAAAGTATCCGTCCTCATCAAGGTAGTTTCCTGAGAAGGCATAGGATGCATCCTGTCCGCCACCTCTGACAGAAATATCATACTCCCGGACGACACCGTTACGGGTCATCTCCTTAAACCAGTCTGTGCCTTCCTTATTTGCCTTGAATATCTGGTAATCAGGAAATTTATAAAGGTCGGGGTTGACTGCAGGGTTGCCTTCCATGGTGCCACTAGGCAGGATGTAATCGGGGATAACCGGTGAACTTCCTGTACCATATTGGGCGTGAGCAGGTGGGATGCCTTTATTTGCAAATGCAAGCCATACTGCCTCTGCATATTCAGCCGTGTTCAAAAGGTCATAATGTGTTGAAGCCTGCGTGATACCGGTTCTGACACTCAATTCTACCGTGGGTTTCTGGTTCGACTTACCCCTCTTGGTTGTGATGATGACAACACCGTT
>DCSU01000093.1:5685-5963 GCA_002325785.1 Bacteroidales bacterium UBA1458
GGATTCAGGTTGTTGCCGGGAGAGGCCGGTATCCCGTCAATGATGTACAACGGTTCGGAGTCGTTGATGGTACCGATACCACGCACACGGATAGTGGCATTACCACCGGGCCTGTTGGCAACAGTCACCGTAACACCGGAAGCCTGTCCCTGGAGACGGCTGATGGCGGTGGGAGCTGTAGAGACGGTCAGCTGGTTTGATGTGACTGACGATATCGAGCCCGACACATTCCTTCTTACCTGGGTTGAGTAACCCACGACAACCACCTCATCCAGTTC
>DCSU01000093.1:6045-11429 GCA_002325785.1 Bacteroidales bacterium UBA1458
CCATCGGCGCCGGCAAGCTGACCGTTGGTAGTACCCATTTCAATAACACTGGCAGCGGCCAGAGGCTGACCTTCGTTATCGAGGATCACCCCGGTAACTGTCTTTTGTTGTAGATCTGCTGGCGGTACGGCCGATACACCTGCAAAGGTGAAGGCTGCCAGCATGAGAAGAACAATCGTTAGTTTTATTGGAGGAAAATAACCTCTTTTTGATCCTAACAATAAGAACCACTCTTTGGTTTTAATTGTCATACTCTTAAGTTTTTAGGGTTAACTTAATGAAATTTAAAAAAAATTTTGCTTTACGCGCTTAATTTAAGGCAGCAGCTAAATGAGATACATTTTACTGCTTTGAATTGGAGTTCAGGTTGGGTGAAATGGTTCATAGGCATTTGGAATTTAGGTTAGTTATCTGGGCCACCTTAAGTTTTTAGAGGTGCTGTTTGACACAAATATATAAAAAGCATTTCTAAAAACCTAGTTTTAGCTCTCAATATCAATTAATTATTTAACTAGTTATCAGTTACTTGAAAAATTGCCTCTTTCGCGTCCGGACATATATGGCACATTAAGCCGGCGTTGCTCACTACCGGTGCAGCCACTATTTTTAATTGAGGACAGCGACTATTTCTTCCCGGGCAACGGAGCAATACCTGCCATGTCACCAATGACATTCACCAGATCGCTCCCGCCGGGAACAACAATCTTAGTGTTGCTCTGCAATGAGGTCTCCAAAGCCTGAAGCTTCCTCAACAACTGTGCATTGCCGACAAAATATCTCTCTGCAGACTCATTCACCAACTTGATGAACTCAGCCTCACCCTCGGCCTGAAGGATCTTCGCCTGCTTGGCACCCTCAGCCTCCTTGATCTTGGCTCTCTTCACACCATCAGCCACAGTTTCAGCGGCAGAAGCCATATCTATAGCTGCTATCTTCTCATTCTCAGCCTTCACAACCTTGTTCATCGTCTCCTGTACATCCTTCGGCGGATCTATCTGCTTTAGCTCGGTACGGACGATCTCAATACCCCACCCCTGCGTCTCATTATGCAGAGTGTTGTAAAGCTCAGCGTTGATCTTTCCGCGCTCACTGTTAGCCGACTTCAGCGTCATGGTGCCGATGATGTTACGAAGCGTGGTGCGGGCAAGGTTAACAATCTGATACCTGAAGTTGGCAACATTGTAAATCGATCCCTTAACGCTCTCCTCATCAGACTTGACCCTGAAATATACCTGCGCATCCACACTGGCGTTCAGGTTATCGTTTGTTATGATCTCCTGCGGCTCAGCATCAACCATCTGCTCAGTCACATTGACCTGGTACATCTTATCAATGATAGGAATGATCCAGTGAAACCCCGCCTGGGCAAAATGAATGTATTTACCCAGGCGCTCGATAAGCGCCCTGTGCGTGGGTCTGACAATCCTGATCCCCATGAAGAAGATCAGAAGAACAAATAAACCAATAATTACATAAGTCATGATTATATCCCTTTCTTTCTTAAATGTGAGTTACTACGAAGTTAAGCAAAAGAAAAATACAATGAACGGTTCAATCCATGGATATTTGTACAAATGAAGCTCTGAGAAAATTCCCTGCTACTATCTCCATATTCCCTCTTCCTTTCCAATACTGCTTTCAATCCCGTTTTCATGCACTGAGGTAAGATAATAAAAGTACAGCTTCCCTTTCTGTGCAGTGGTGTCATTGAAGAGTATTGTGCCCTGGGGAACCGTTGCAATAACTACCGGTGCCTTTCCGCGCTCATACCTGTACAGCCTGAATGATACAATTTCCCTCTGTTCAGGCGCTTCCCATCCCACTGACACAGCCTCGCTTCCGACCGTCAGGGTCATTCCCGACGGTGGCACCGGTCTTGGCTTGGTGACAGTGATCAGGGCAGATGCGCCTGCCTTGCTCTCGCCATTTTTGAAGTCAACACCCCGGACAATATATTCATAGGTGTTCCCCGGCACAACCTGATCATCTGTGTAATAATTAACCTCCGGCTGCAGGAATCCGTCAGCCAGTAATGAGTACTCTTTCTGCCTTGCAGTATTTGTATCCCTTACCCTCCGGTAAACCCTGTATCCTATAATCTCCGGATGCGTATTTCGGATGTTATCCCAAATCATGTTCACGGCACCATTCTCATAAGCGGCAACAAGATTATCAGGCGAAGCTGTCACCGTCTCAGAAGCAGGATAGACAGAAACAGTATCCGAGAATTCACTCAGAGCGTAACTCGTGTTCTCAGCTACCGCTGCATAACTGAGCAATGTATATCCTCCGAAATATTTGCTTGTATCCGTGTAAACCACGCTGTTATCCTCTGTAACCGGGGCCACTGCCACCGGTGAAAACTCACGGGCTCCCTGAATCCTTCTGTAGATTCTCACTGCTCTGACATCAGGATTAAAGACTTTGACCTCTAACCTGGCCCCGTCGGCTATTCCTTCTGAGGAAGCTATGACAGGCCTGATCGGGGGAATCTTGTTCTCAGCAATACCGAAGAACCGTACACCTGGAGAAGAGAGCTCATCAAAGAAGCCTTCCATTACAAAATAATAGAAATATTTTCGCATGGGCTCAACTGCAGCATCAGTGAACAGAGTATCGGAAGGGGATATCTTTTTAATCAGCACATATCCGGTATCATAGTCAACACTGCGATAAATATTGAGACTCCTTAATGCTGAAGGGTCATCAAGCTTCCATCTGACCTCGATTCCTCCTGCAGGCATCCGGGCAGTTGTGGCTAAATTGTACGGAGCCCTGACGGAACTGAAGCTGTAGATTCCCGTCCGTACAATCTCGGAGTTAACAGATACCCTCCCAAAATAGTCTACCGGAGTAATATACCAGGAATATACCCTTCCCGGTATAACTGCTGTATCCCGTACAGTTACAAAGGATGTGTCACTCCTGATAAATCTGACCATAGAAGGATTTATCCCTGAGAAGCTCTTCTCTCCTTCCTTTTTGCGGAAGACTCTGTAGAATGCAGGTCTGTATCCCGGATCGAGTCCGCATGTCATAATAACCTCATTTCCCGAGACAACCTTTCTGCTGATCACCGGTCTGCCAAGAAATGTTGTCTTTTCCCGTCGTGCAGGCACCGATGTAAAGAGCAGCTTAGCTGACTCCCCGGCTGATGCCTTGCTTACCCGGTACTGGTATTTCAGTGTATCGTTAACGGTTGAATCGAGCCATACCGTGCCAGCCGCCAATCGAACCGGCAACAACTGACCATAGTACATCAACGAGTCTGTCGTGCCTGTCCTTTCAATCACTGTGAACAGCTTCTCAACCGGTATCCTGGCATAATCAGCCCATTCAGGGAACTTTGCACACCAGTATTGCAGACTGGTCTCAAAATCCTTCATCCTGCCTGGAGCTGTTACAAGTGCCACATTATGCCATTGACTCTCACGTTCACCCTTTCTCTCAATAAGGTATCCGGAGGTCTTGTCGGAGGCACGCTCCGGCACAATGATATCACTACCGGTAAGCACAAAGATGCCGTACGGACTCCCGTATGCAGCCTCTGCCTCCCTCTCTGTCTGTGCACTGGCAATCACCGGAGCAGCCAGCAAAAGGACAAACCCTGCAATTCTTAAAATATTCCCTGGTATAAAGTTTTTGCTTGTCATCGTCTTTCCTGTTTATGAGCTAATTGGATCTGAAGGATCAACATACTATCATTTAAACCCGATCTCAAAGTCCGTCCCCGAATCTGAGATAATGAACTTACCAAAGAGAGCTTTGCCGGCGCTGGCAGAATCGACAAAACATGGTCCTACGCCAAGGACCCCATCGCATGATGAGGTGCATGTCCCAACGCCAAGCTCTGTTGTTCCTAAGATTCCGAACTCAGCGTAGCCGGTGGCGGACCATGTGCCGTTGGATGAATAGAGTCCGTCAGCGCTTATCAGCCCCTTGCCTGTGACTGTTGATGAAGCACAAACCAGGCCCATTGATGCGCCGACACCTGCCGTGATGCGGGCAAAGATGCTGACGCCCATGTGGTATGTGTTTGCCTCGTTGAAGTTCATGCTCATGCGTATGTCACCGCCTACCTCATGGCTCAGCTGGGCGCTTATCAGCCCCAGGTCAAATTCAAACTGAGGCAGTATCGGTATCGGAAGATGCACCCCGCCCTCAATATAGAAGCCTTTGAACAGCTGGTTAAGCACCGGGAAATTGGCCGGTGGCTCACCAAAGAGCTGATAAACCCTGGAGTTGGGAATAAATTTGTCAAGAATATACTGGTTGACACTGTAATTGCCAATAAAGACTGAGGCGTTTCCCCCCATGCTGGGAGATGGCACTGCAACAGTCCCCAGCCCGAGAAAATACCAGCCGGATGCATCGAAAAGGACCTCAGCGGAGGCACTGAATGCAGCGCCGCCAGCCAAGGTGCGACTGAAATCCATCATCCCCGTAAAACGCTTATTGTTAAAGTCGTATGTCAGGTTGCAGATACTTGAGAATGGTCCGGGGATGTTGGTGACGGTTATCTCCTGGTTATCAGCAACGAGGTCGCCCTGAACAGTGAAACTCAGAGAACCGGTCGCGCCGTTGGCATTCATCAGTTTACCTCCAAAGCTGAACGGTGTCCAGCCGGCACCCAATGCCTTCATACGGCCCGCAACATTCTCAAGTCTCGGGGAGGAGGCGCCGTTGCCTGAGAACCTGAACATCTGATTGCTGTTTTTATCGACAACCAGAGAGGTTGAGTCGGTGGTCCTGTACAACCATGCATCAAACTCAAAGAGCTTATCAGAGCCAATCATCTCATAGACCTTGCCCTTTGCGAAGAATCCCTTCTCATCAAGAGTCTGTGTACCTGTCACCGGGAAGAACTCCATGGTGACCGGTCCGGGAGGCGTTATAAGAAAGCCCGAAACCTCGTTACGGAAGCCTGTAGTGTTATCCGGCTTTTTGAAGTAGAATATCTTGTAATCAAGCTTATTGCCACTGTTCATAAAGGGGATGCCGTAATCAATCATCCCGGCCAATGCAATCTCATTATTTATAACTGTAATAAGCCCCGGGGTAAATGAGCCAACCTGATATAGTGTCAGAGGTTTGCTCGTCTGGCTTATATTGAACACCGGATTGCTGTTACTCACGAAGAAGAAGTTCTCTATCTCCACCTTATCTCCCTGGGCCATCCCGGGAAGACCTCCGAACGATGCGCAAGGCTGTCCGGGCTGACCGCTGACGGAAAGCTTCCATTCATTCCGTCCCACATCAAATCCGAACTGCTTCTGGCCTGTGATTGTAAGTGTCACCAGGTTGGCAAGCGACAGTTGATCAAGCTTGTAATTACCACCCTTGAGAAGTGTCGCCTCCTCTGTCTGTTCCACGAAAATATCTGT
>DCSU01000089.1:0-245 GCA_002325785.1 Bacteroidales bacterium UBA1458
ATCTGCTTCTTCATAGGCGTGTTTGTTGCAGATATGTGGATCAAGAGCGCATATGCTACCCTTTACCAGTCGGTGCTCATTGACAAAGGTCTTTACCAGGTTGAACCGGTGGCTGTAGCTGATGCACCTGCTACCGATGCTCCTCAGGCAGAAATGTAAAATAAAATGTATCCATATATTTGACCTTCAAATTTTTCGGAAGAGGAAGCTGTCTCAAAAGGGGCGGCTTTCTTCTTATTAAGCCT
>DCSU01000089.1:272-3549 GCA_002325785.1 Bacteroidales bacterium UBA1458
GTTGTTCGGATTTTTCAGATCCTTGTCAGTTTGGCGAACCGCAGGAGCAGCTTCTTAGTTCCGGCGGATTTAAATTCAATAACGGCTGTGGTATTTGGTGCCTCGCCCTCAACAGTCATTACCTCACCCTCTCCGAATCGTTCGTGCGTAACCCTGTCGCCCGGCTCCAGCCCGGCATTACTCTCCGATGTTACGGGAGCGTGGACGTCACGCACCCTGGTCATGTTCCTGGCCGGGGAGGCAGGAATGAATACTTCCTTTCTGTCTGCTACAGGCCGGGTATCAGACCCCGCTCTCTGCCCGAACGGCCTGCCACCTGTCTGGGGATACCACAGAAATTCGCTTTCGATCTCTCCTATGAAGCGGCTGGGAGAGCTGCTCTCAAGGGAACCCCATTTGTACCTGTTCAGGGCATAGCTCAGGGTGACGCGCCTGCAGGCCCGCGTCAGGGCCACGTAGAAAAGCCTGCGCTCCTCCTCCAGCTCACGGGGGTTGTAAAGGTTCATGGCTGAGGGAAAGAGGTTCTCCTCGAGCCCAACAATATAAACATACTTAAACTCGAGTCCCTTTGCTGAATGGATGGTCATCAGCGTCACCTTATCCCTGTCTTCCGGCTTCTCCCGGTCCTGGTCGGTGAGCAGCGAGACCGACTGCAGCCAGGTTGCAATGTCCGCCGGTTCTTCGTNNTGCCGCCTCGGTGAACTCCTTGATGCCGTTCAGCAGTTCCTGCACGTTCTCCAGCCTGTCTATCTCTTCAGGCACCTGTCCCTGCTTAAGCTCGGTGATGATACCGCTTGCCGATACCATGCCGCTGGCTACATCATAGGCCGTAGCCGTCTCAGCCACCGCCATGACAGGCATCATCAGACCCGTGAAGAGACTCACCTTGGCCCGAAGGGCGGGTGCCAGGTACTGGGCACTGAGCTGAGGCGAGGTGATGATTGACCAGATGCTTGTATCAATACTTCTTGCCAGCTCCATGAGCTTCTGCACGGTGGTGTCACCTATCCCTCGCTTGGGGTAGTTGATGATACGCCTCAGTGCCTCTTCGTCGTCAGGATTGACCACCAGCCTCAGGTAGGCTAACAGGTCACGGATCTCCCTGCGTTCATAGAACGACTGCCCGCCATAGATCTTATAGGGTATGTTGCGTTTGCGCAGCATCTCCTCAAAGATGCGCGACTGGGCATTGGTGCGATANNTCACGCATACGAGTGTCGAGGATATCCGAAGCGGTGACAATACCCTCCTCACTGTCAATGGTAGTCTGTACCACCCTTATCTTCTCACCCTCGTCGTTCTTTGAATAGATCGTCTTTTTTATCTGTCCCGTGTTCTTCTCAATGACACTGTTAGCGGCATTAACGATGGTCTGGGTNNGTTGGCCGCGCGCAGGATGTTGCCGGTGGAGCGGTAGTTCTGCTCGAGCTTGAAGAGGTGGTAGTCAGGATAGTCGTTCTTGAAATTGAGAATGTTCTCGATGCGTGCCCCGCGGAACGAGTAGATGCTCTGCGCATCATCGCCCACAACGCACAGGTTGCGGTGCTTTTCCGAAAGCTTGTGAACGATGATATACTGCGAGTAGTTAGTGTCCTGGTATTCGTCTACCAGCACATAGTCGAAACGGTTCCGGTACTCTTCAAGCACTGCCGGGAAATCTCGGAAAAGGATGTTGATGTTCATCAGGAGGTCATCAAAATCCATTGCATTTGCTTTGAAACACCGGGCTGCATAATTTTTGTAGATGGCAGCAGCCTCTGGTACCCGTGATGCTTTGTCCGACTCGGTTATTTGCGAAACCGAACCATACTGCTGGGCCGTGATGAGGTTGTTCTTGGCATGCGATATCCTGCCAGCTATTGAGGCAGGCTTATAGACCGAGTCATCAAGGTTCATCTCCTTAATGATTGTGCGTATCAGGCTGCGGGTGTTGTCCTGGTCATAGATTGTGAAGTTGTCTTTGTACCCCAGGTAATGGCCGTCACGCCTCAGGAAGCGGGCGAAGATGGAGTGGAAGGTTCCCATCCACAGGCTTCGGCCTGTCTCAGGCCCGACTATCCGGCTGATCCTCTCCTTCATCTCCCCGGCCGCTTTGTTTGTGAAGGTCAGGGCCAGAATACGGTGAGCGGGGACGCCCTTTGCCAGGAGATGGGCTACGCGGTAGGTCAGCACCCTTGTCTTGCCTGATCCGGCACCGGCAATGACAAGGGCAGGCCCCTCTGTATTGACAACGGCAGCCTGTTGCGCCTCGTTAAGCTCTTTCAGATAATCGCGAAACATGAATGAAAATGCAGATTTTATGCCTCAAAGAACGGCATTTTTTTATTAGGTTTGTATATCATTTTAGTGTGTTAATCCGTTAAATAGAGGTGTCAAGATACCTTGCCTTCATAATCATCCTTTTACCACTGGCACTGCAGGCGCAGATAACCGCTCCCGGCAGTAACGCTGTGCGTATGACCGATTACCCGACTACCACCAGGCATGATCCTGTCTTCATCTTCTGCAACACAAACGGTACCACTACAGGCAGTCTCACAGCTGCCAGTCCCGGCGGTACAGCCCCGTTCACATTTGTCTGGACAAAACATGACCTGACCGGCGGTGGGTATACCATACCGGTGAAGACAGAGAACGGAGTGACATCTACTGCCGCCGGACTGGGCGAAGGAGGGTACAGGGTGAACGTCAGCGACGGCGGCGGATACAGTGCCGAGCTGTATGCATGGGTCAACCTCGACAGGCCCGTGGCAGGCGCTGCGCTGCTGCACTATACATGCGACTATGTTGCTCTGGATGGCACCGCTCTCCCTGATCACTTTTTTTATTACGACCCATCCACCAACGTCTCCAGACGCCTGCCCAACGGGGTGAGACACCTCTGGTCCTCATCGCCCTCATCCACCATACCCTTTCCTGACCTGGAGCTGGATCCCGTGACCTTCTCTCCTCCGCTGGAGGATGTCCGTTATATGATTGAGGTCACCGACAGCTTCGGATGCTCCGTCACTTCATCATTCGACTATGAGTCGATACATGTGAAGGCGGAGTTCACTGCCGAGCCTTTAGAGGGTGAAGCTCCCCTGGAGGTCACCCTGACCGACAACTCGGTGAGGGGAACAAAATATCTATGGAAGTTTGGGGATGATTCGGTCTCAACGATGATTGACCCCGGCACTCATACCTATTACATACCCGGCGAATATACTATTACCCTGACCATAGAGAGTGACCTTACATGCCGTGATTCGGCAACAGTGAAGATAAAAGTGCTGCC
>DCSU01000014.1:0-12965 GCA_002325785.1 Bacteroidales bacterium UBA1458
GAACCTGTTTAACTCTGAATGGGGTGTCGCCAAATATCTGAATCCGTCAATCGGTTCGGAAGCTCGTATCCTCAAATATGAAGGTGTGGATGCTGAAGGTGTGGCTACATTCTCCACACCCTCTTCAATCAATGGTGATACCCAGACATTCACGCCAAGCTACTCATTGGGCCAGTGCTGGTATGCTTTGGTCGGTATCAAATATATTTTCAACTAATAAAAAGTAAAGGCAATATGAAATTGAAATACTTTTTCCCATTATTCCTCGCGGCAGTTACCCTGATGGTAAGCTGTGACGAAGAATTCTCGGTGACGTTGCTTGATGAAATTCAGGTATCGTCATCTTACGTATCTATCCCGGTAGCGGGTGGTTCTACATCCATTACTGTTAAAGCTAATGATAGCTGGACAGTAGAGAACAGTATAGAATGGCTGACTATCTCTTCTACCACTGGCAGTGCCGGTGAATCATCGCTTACGTTTTCAGCTGAATCTACCCTGGATGGTCGTACCGGAGAGGTAACGATTCAATGTGGAGACAAAACCCAGAGAGTAAACGTCATCCAGGGCCTGGCAACAATTGAAACTGCCACCTGCGCGGATGTAATTGCCGGACCAAACGACAAGACCTATCAGGTAACCGGGGTTTGTACAGCAATAACCAACACAACTTACGGTAACTGGTACCTGGAGGACGCAACAGGTTCTATCTATATCTATGGTACTCTTGATGCGAAGGGTGGTACGAAAAACTTCTTAAGTCTGGGACTTGAGGTGGGTGATGAAGTAACTGTTCAGGGACCAAAAACTACCTACGGAACAACGGTTGAACTGGTAAATGTAACGGTTATCACAATCAACAAATCACTGATCAAAGTTGATTCTGTTGATAACGCAGTGCTTCCGTTCGAAGGTGGTGAATTTATTGCATACCTTACCTGCAAAGGACAAGGCGTATCGGTAGAAATTCCTGAAGATGCCGAATCATGGTTGTCAATTTCCTCCATCCAATCAGAAGGCACGTCTGCTGTTGTGACATTCAGGGCCGCTGCCAATGAAGGCGGAGACCGCGGAACCACAATCACATTCCATACCACTGACGGGACTAAGGACTATACTTCACAAACCTCACTTACCCAAAAAGGAGCGATTGTAAATGCATCTGTTGCCGAGTTTCTTGCGGCTCCAGTCGGCAGTATACAATATCGTTTGAAAGGTGTTATTACCAGTATTTCCGATGCTGCAACCGGCAAATTAAACATTAGAGATTTCTCCGGTGAAGTATATGTTTATAAAATTGCTGATTTTGCCACAAAAGGCCTGAAAGTAGGTGACATTATTACAATTGTCGGAGCACGTGCTGCATATAATGGATCTCCACAGGTAAGTGGCTCAGTTCTGGAAAGCTCTATTCCTGTAACAGCGGCAACGGTTGCCGAGGTGCTGCTTAAACCTGACGATCCAAATACATACTTTATGGTAACCGGTGTAATTACATCGATTACCAATGATACATATGGTAATCTTTATTTGAAAGACGGCGACAGTGAGATCTACGTGTATGGATGTTATCCGGGTTATGGTGCAACAGGCGACTTCAGAAAATACCTGATAGCTGACAAAGGCATTAAAGTGGGAGACCAACTGACGGTTATTTCACCGAAGGGCTCTTATGCCGGATCACCGCAGCTTTCAAATAGTATTTATTTCAGCCACGTAAGTGCGAAGTAAATAATACGAAATTTTATACGATAAGTAATGTGACACGCAGCATAAGTTGCGTGACAGATAACAAAAAGAGGCTGCCTCAGCGAGGCAGCTTTCTTTTTTATCAGCGTGCCGGGCGTGATAAATGGCCGGAGGTCAGGTTGGCGGGCATGAAGAGCAGTTTGCCAAACATGGACAGATGGCATCCACAAAGTTCATAAAAGTTCATATGTATGTTGATAAAAGAGAACTTTTATTCTTGTCTCCTCTGACATGCTTGCCTATTTTAGCAAAGCACGATTGCTCCAGCAGAAGGTAGATTAATTAACTAATTATCAAACTTTAATATTTTTTCACGATCCATGGGAGATTCACTTGTCCATACAGCACCCGTCGCCTCTAACGAAAAGGAAATGGGAAAGAAAGAGGAGAAAAAACTCAAAAAAGAAGAGGCGGTGATGGAAAAGAAGCCCAGACCGGGAGGCAACAGTACAAAAAAGACCTATACGTACGATGAAGCCATTAAGGCCACCCGTGATTATTTCGGCGGCGATGACCTGGCGGCAAAGGTCTGGGCAAGCAAGTATGCTCTCAAGGATTCATTTGGCAACCTCTATGAGAAGACCCCTGACGACATGCACCGCCGTCTGGCATCGGAGATCTACCGAATAGAGCAAAAATACCCGAATCCCCTGCCCCTGGAGGCAATCTACGAGGCGTTCAGGGACTTCAAATACATCATTCCCCAGGGCGGACCGATGACCGGTATCGGCAATGACTACCAGATAGCCTCGCTGTCAAACTGTTTTGTTATTGGTAACAAGGGCGACTCTGATTCCTATGGCGGCATTATGAAGATAGACCAGGAACAGGTACAGCTCATGAAACGCCGCGGTGGTGTTGGCCATGACCTCTCTCATATCCGTCCCAAAGGATCGCCGGTACTCAACAGCGCCCTTACCTCCACCGGTGTGGTTCCCTTTATGGAGCGTTACTCGAACTCCACACGTGAGGTTGCGCAAGACGGACGCCGTGGCGCCCTGATGCTCTCCATATCAATCAAGCATCCTGATGCCGAAAGCTTCATCGATGCCAAGCTAGAGGCCGGAAAGGTCACCGGAGCCAATGTCTCGGTGAAGATCACCAACGAGTTCATGGAGGCAGTGGAAAACGGAACAAACTTCCGTCAGCAGTATCCGATCAATGCGGAAAACCCAAAATACTCAAAAGAGATTGACGCCCGCAAGCTCTGGAACAAGATTGTACATAACGCCTGGAAATCAGCCGAGCCCGGCGTCCTCTTCTGGGATACCATCAAGAACGAGAGCGTTCCCGATTGTTACGCCGATCTGGGTTATGAAACGGTCTCAACCAATCCCTGCGGGGAGATACCCCTCTGTCCCTACGACAGCTGCCGGCTGATAGCAATCAACCTCTTCGGGTATGTCAGGGAACCATTCACCTCTAAGGCTTCATTCGATTTCAACCTTTTCAGGGATCATGTGCATCTTTCACAGCGCATCATGGATGACATAATTGACCTTGAACAGGAAAAGATTGACGCCATCATTGCCAAGATAGACGCTGACCCGGAGGATCAGGAACTGAAGGGTGTTGAACGCAATATGTGGGCGAACATAAGACACAAGACCGGCGAGGGAAGACGTACGGGTATAGGCATCACCGCTGAGGGTGACATGCTGGCAGCGCTCGGGCTCCGTTACGGCACCGATGAGGCAACGGACTTTGCGGTTAACGTACACCGTACCCTGGCTGTTGAGGCATACAGGGCTTCCACGGAGATGGCCACAGAGAGAGGGGCCTTCCCGATATACAGCACCGAAAGGGAGCGCAACAATCCGTTCATCACCCGTCTTCGCGAGGCTGATCCTGAGATGTATGCCGAAATGGAGAAGAAAGGCAGGCGCAATATCGCCCTGCTGACCATTGCCCCGACAGGCTCCACAAGCCTGATGAGCCAGACCACCTCCGGCATCGAGCCGATCTTCATGCCCTTCTATAAGCGTCGCCGTAAGGTCAATCCCAACGACCAGGACGTGAAGGTCTCATTCATTGACGAAGTGGGAGATCATTGGGAAGAGTTCGTGGTGTTCCATCACAAGTTCATCGACTGGATGAGGGTCAACGGTTACAAGTACGAGGAGGTCAGGGAAATGTCTGAAGAGATGATAAGCTCCATCGTAGAGAAATCCCCTTATTACAAGGCCACTGCGAATGATGTCGACTGGGTTGCGAAGGTACGGATGCAGGGAGCCATACAGAAGTGGGTCGATCATTCGATCAGCGTGACTATTAACCTGCCTGCAGAAGCGAAGGAAGAACTTGTATCAGAATTGTACCTCACCGCCTGGAAGGAGGGATGCAAGGGTGCGACGGTCTATCGCGACGGATCAAGGGCCGGAGTGCTTGTCTCGAACAGCAAGGAGGAGAAGAAGAACGAATGGTCGCCATTACGCCCGAAGGTACTTGAGGCTGACGTTATACGCTTCCAGAATAACGAAGAGAAATGGATTGCCTTCGTAGGGCTGAAAGACGGTGTACCATATGAGATCTTCACCGGACTGCAGGATGATGAGATGTTCCCCATCCCAAAGAGCATCGTCAAGGGCAGGATCATAAAAAACAAGGATGATGCAGGGAACACCCGTTATGATTTCCAGTACACAGACAAGTACGGTTACAAGAATACTCTGGGCGGGTTGTCACATATGTTCAAACCTGAGTTCTGGAATTATGCCCGTCTCATTTCCGGCGTACTCCGTTATGGCATGCCGGCAAAGGATGTTGTTGAGCTGGTCTCATCCATGAAGCTTGATAATGAGTCAATCAACACATGGAAAAACGGCGTTGAACGCTCCCTGAAGCGCTATATCCCCAACGGCACCAAGGCCAAGGGCAAGTGCGAGAGCTGCGGCTCCACCGCCGTGGTCTACCAGGAGGGATGCCTGCGCTGCACCGACTGCGGGGCATCAAAGTGCAGCTGATCATTTATTAAACTCCATATCAGACAAAATGGAGAGAAGGCAATTGCCTCCTCTCCATTTTAATCTTCAGTNNGGCAATAGGCAATAGAAGGATTTGCGATTTGCGAAATTTAATTAAATCGACAATCGAAAATTCTTCAGAAGGTCGGTATGGCTGAATTTGCCAGCGACAGTTCAATCTCCTCAGCCGTAGCCTCATGATCAGGCAGGTTACCTTCGAAATACTTCTCATATGCCGTAATGTCAAAATGGCCATGCCCGCTGAGGTTGAAGAGGATTGTTTTCGATACACCCTCCAGATCCGCCCTTCGTGCCTCATCCAGGGCACCTGCGATGGCGTATGACGATTCCGGTGCAGGCAGAATGCCTTCCGTTCTGGCAAAGAGGATGGCTCCCTCAAAGCACTCGCGCTGAAACTTCGATTTTGCTTCTACAAATCCATCCTGACGTAACTGACTGACAAGTACTCCGGCTCCATGATACCGCAGTCCTCCTGCATGTATCTTGTCAGGAATGAAATTGTGTCCCAGCGTGTACATTGGAAGAAGTGGGGTCAGGCCCGACTGATCACCGAAGTCATAGGTGAATTTGCCTTTTGTCAGTTTGGGACAGGAGGCAGGCTCAACGGCGACGAACCTGGTCTTTTTACCGTTGACAATGTTTTCACGCAGGAAGGGGAACGAGATGCCGGAGAAATTTGAGCCTCCTCCAAAACATCCAATGACCACATCAGGATAGTCATTGGCCTTCTCCATCTGTATCAAAGCTTCCTGACCTATAATGGTCTGGTGGAGAGATACATGGTTCAGTACGCTACCCAGTGAGTATTTGGTGTACGGATCCTGCACGGCAATCTCTATGGCCTCCGAGATGGCGATACCGAGGCTGCCGGGAGAGTCGGGGTCAGTCGCAAGGACTTTTCTGCCTGCTGCAGTCATTGTGCTTGGTGACGGCACCACCTTGGCGTTGTAGGCATTCATCATAAGCTTACGTCCGGGTTTCTGGTGATAGCTGACCTTCACCATAAAGACCAGCAGTTCCAGTCCGAAGTGGTTGCATGCAAAACTCATCGCACTGCCCCACTGTCCGGCACCTGTCTCCGTGGTTAACCTCCGCACACCCTCCATCTTGTTGTAGTATGCCTGCGGAATTGCAGTGTTGGCCTTGTGTGAACCTGAATAGTTGCCTCCCTCGTACTTGTAGTAAATCTTGCTTTTGGTGCCCAGTGCCTTTTCAAGGTTGTACGCCCTGAAGAGCGGGGAGGGCCGGAAGGTCCTGTACAGATCGATAACCTCCTCGGGGATATCAATGTATCTCTCGGTTGTAACCTCCTGCTTGATCAGTTCCATCGGGAAAATAGCCGCCAGGTCCTCCGGCCCGGCCGGCTTGCCTGTGACAGGGTTCAGCGGCGGCAATGGCTTGTTGGGCATGTCAGCCACAATGTTATACCATTGGCGGGGCATCTCTTTTTCAGACAGCAGAATCTTTGTAATCTTTTCCATGTTTTATAAGTATTAAGGATTATATAAACGAAAGAGGCACGCTGTGATCAGCGTGCCTCTTAGCATAATTATCGTGTTAATTATATAATGGCATGATTCACAGCTTCAGTTTATGAGCTGCACCAGCGCCAGTTATATAACGTGAATTCTTCCATCAGTGCAAACATAATAAAAAATCTATGCGGTGATACCCGTTGCAAATTATTTTTCTGCAGGAATGCATTTTTGGCTATTATTTTGATTTATGCCTCCCTGATAAGACCTCTTCTATTTCCTGGAGAGTTGTTGACTTTGCCTTCAGCAGCACCAACAGGTGATAGAGCAGATCGGCGGCTTCATTTTTGAACAGGTCAATGTTATCATCTTTGGCTTCGATTACCAGTTCAACGGCTTCTTCGCCCACCTTCTGGGCTATTTTATTAATACCCTTCCTGAATAGTTTGTTTGTATATGAATCAGAGGCATCTTCATCTATTCTTGAGCTGATGATCTTCTCAAGCCTGTACAGGAAACCTCTGGTCTCCATGTCGCCAAAGCAGGAATATGTTCCCAGGTGGCACACCGGTCCTGCCGGTATGACCCTTATCAGCAGGGCATCATTGTCACAATCGGGAAGAATCTCTGTCACGGTGAGAAAGTTCCCTGAGGTCTCTCCCTTGGTCCACAGTCTCTGCCGGCTCCGGCTGAAGAAAGTGACCCTGCCTTCACTGACCGTTTTCAGCCAGGCCTCCTCATTCATGTAACCGACCATCAGCACCTGCAGGGAGCTGCTGTCCTGTATCACGGCAGGAACCAGGCCGTTCTCTTTGTCGAAATTGATATTCATCATATAATAATTTATTTTTAATGGTATGATAGCCTGTCCCGATTTATCGGGAGAACCTCCATGTAGTTGATTATTATATTATTGTGTTTATGTATGCAAATACATGGAGGTTTCAGCATCTTACGTAAATGTTATTTTTTAACAGGAATCTTTTGAGATCAGGAATCATTATCTCCCCGAAGTGAAAAACCGAGGCGGCCAGGGCCGCGCTGCAGGATGTCTCTTCGAATACCTTCCTGAAATGCTCCATTGTGCCTGCGCCGCCCGAGGCAATGACGGGGATATTCACCCTGTTATTTATGGCTGCGGTTATTTCTGTTGAGAAACCCTCTTTTGTGCCGTCGCTGTTGACGGAGGTGAGGAGAATCTCTCCGGCGCCTCGCCGTTCCACCTCTTCAGCCCATTGCAGGGCTCTGACCTGCGTGACGGTTCTGCCGCCGTTGATGCACACCAGCCATTCGCCCTCAATCAGCTGCGCATCAATTGCGGCAACTATGCACTGGCTGCCAAAGCTCTCCGCCAGTCTTGTTATGAGTTCAGGTTCAAGAACGGCAGCGGTATTGACGCTCACCTTGTCTGCACCTGAGCTGATGAGAACTGAAACATCCTCCCTGGTGCTGATGCCTCCCCCTACGGTAAAGGGGATGTTTATTGCATTGGCAATCTTTTCAACCAGGGCTGCCAGCGTCTTTCTCTTCTCGTGTGTGGCAGTTATGTCAAGGAACACAATCTCATCGGCAGCCTGGTCAGCATATGCACGGGCCAGTTCCACCGGGTCTCCGGCATCCCTGAGGTTGACGAAGCTTACTCCTTTGACGGTACGCCCGTCCTTGATATCAAGGCACGGTATAATTCTCTTTTTCAGCATATCCCGGCCAGTTCTTTAAGTGATATTTTACCTTCATAAAGTGCCTTGCCTATGATGGCAGCTTCACATCCTGCCTCCCTGAGGATCATTAAGTCTTCCAGTGATGTGATGCCTCCGCTTGCAATAAGTGAGAGTCCCTCAATCGTTATGATCTCTTTATACATCTCAACGGATGGTCCTTCGAGCATCCCGTCCCTTTCAATGTCAGTGCACATGGCGTACAGCACACCTTCCGACCTATACTTACGGAGAAAGCTTATAATATCCGTTTCAGATCCGGAGAGCCACCCGCCGGCTGCCACCTTTCTTTGCCTGAAGTCGGCTCCGAGGATGATCTTTTCGGGGCCGTACTCATCGAGCCACTTAAGAAAAAGGCCGGGTTGCGTCACGGCAATGCTCCCGCAGGTGACCTGTGAGGCGCCGCAACGGAATGCAGTGCGCATATCCTCATCGGTTCTTATGCCACCGCTGAAGTCAACCTTCAGTTCTGTCTTGTCCGTAATGGCCTCCAGCACCCCGTGATTCCTGATTTTCCCTTCGCGGGCCCCGTCAAGGTCAACCAGGTGCAGGTATTTGATTCCGTGTTCCTCCATTTCCATGGCCACATCAACCGGTTCCCGGCTGTAGAGGGTTTTCTTCAAAAAGTCGCCCTGGGCCAGTCTGACGCAGGCACCGTCAATAAGATCGATGGCTGGTATTATTCTCATAACCCAAGGAAGTTTTCAAGTATGCGGACTCCTGTCCCGGCTGATTTCTCGGGATGGAACTGGGTGGCAAAGAAATTGTCTTTGCGCATTGCTGCCGAGAATTGCAGTCCGTAATCGCAAACGGCGGTTGTAAAATCATTGACCCCTGCATAATAACTATGGACATAGTAAACATCATCTGTAAGATTTATTCCTTTCAGCAACGGATCATCATTTATGCTGACAAAATCATTCCATCCCATGTGGGGGACCCTGGCTCCGGCCGGAAATCTTCTGACGACGGTATCGAATATCCCGAGGCATTGACTGTTTTTCTCTTCGGAGAAGTTGCACATAAGCTGCAGCCCCAGGCAGATGCCCAGGACTGGTTGCTTCAGTGAGACAATTACCCTGTCAAGGCCTCTTTCTCTAAGGTGTTCCATTGCTGACCCCGCCTCTCCCACACCCGGGATGATTACCTTCTCCGCCCTGCGTATCAGATCGGGATCGGACGTGATGACCGCATCATGTCCCAGTCTCTGCAGTGCCACCCGGACTGACATTATGTTTCCTGAGTTATATTTCAGTATCGCTATCATAACTGTCCCTTTGTTGATGGAAGGATGCCGCTGTCTGTTGATGCAACCGCCACCCTGACAGCCCTGGCAAATGCCTTGAAGATGGCCTCTGTCACATGGTGCTCATTCTCACCGGCAGCGTGAATGTGGATATTGCATTTTGCGTTGTCACTGAAAGATTTAAAAAAGTGGGAGAACATTTCTGACGGGATATTGCCAATCCTCTCTGACCTGTAGACCACATCCCATGTCAGCCATGGTCTGCCCCCGAAGTCGAGTGTCACCTGTGCCAGTGAGTCATCCATCGGGAGGGTGAAGCCATACCGGCCGATACCTTTCTTACTTCCCAGGGCTAGATTAAAGGCCTCCCCAAGGACCAGTCCCACGTCTTCAACAAGGTGATGTTCATCTATCCTGAGGTCTCCGGTTGCATTAAGTCTTATATCAATGCCACCATGGCGGGCTAACTGGTCAAGCATATGGTCCAGAAAGCCTATTCCCGTGGTTATGCTGCTCTTACCTGTTCCGTCGAGGGTTATCGCAGCCTCAATCATCGTCTCACTGGTATTCCTGGAAACGGTCGCACTTCTGGGGATTTTTTTCAGGAACCTGCGTATCTCATCCCAGTCGGTGGTGCAGAGGGAAGCCTCACTGTTTATTTTACTGCTGACATAGATTGACCTGCAGCCCAGGTTCCGTGCCAGTTCGATATCAGTCAGGCGGTCGCCGATGACATATGATGATGCGAGGTCAATCCCCTGTGCAAGATATTGCGTCAGCATTGCCGTTCCCGGCTTACGGTAAGGGGAGTTATCTTTTTTGAAGGAGCGGTCAATGAATTGCGCTGTGAATATTATTCCTTCACCTTCGAGTATGGCTAGCATTTTATTATGAGGAGCGAGGAAATCATTTTCGGGGAATGCCGGTGTGCCCATGCCGTCCTGGTTTGTTACCATTACAAGCTCAAAATCTGTTTCGCGGGAAATAGCTGAAAGCGCGGTGATGACCCCCGGCATGAATTCCAGCTTTTCCAGACTGTCAACCTGCTCATCGGCTGGTTCTTTCAGTATAGTGCCATCCCTGTCAATAAACAATACCTTTTTCATATACTTATATTATTAAGCTCACTTAACAGCCGGTCGTTTTCGCTCCTGGTGCCGGTGGTTATGCGGAGGCAACCGCTTACCTCACGACTCCTGTTTCTGATGATGATATTTTTGGCTATCAGTTCATTATACACTTTGTCGGCATCCTTCACCCGCACAAGCAGAAAGTTAGCGTCAGAAGGCCAGACCTTCTCAACCAACGGAATCATCTCCAGCTTCTCCGCCAGTCTCTTCCGTTCGGCAATCAGGGTATCTGTCTGAACAGCAACCGGTCTTATGTCCTTCAGCCTCTCCATTGCAGCCTGCTGGTTCAGGAGGCTGATGTTATAGGGAGGTTTCATCCGAAAGAAGTATTTCAGAATCTCCGGTGATGCAAAAGCCATTCCTACCCGTGCCGCTGCCATGCCCAAAGCCTTGCTGAAGGTCTGCATGACTATCAGGTTGTCATACTGCGCAATCTTTTCCACGAATGAAGGTCTCCCGCTGAAATCGGCATAGGCCTCATCAAGTACCACAATACCGCGGAAATTGCGTATAATGAACTCAATTCTGCCGGTATCCATACAGTTACCTGTAGGATTGTTCGGTGAACAGATGAAGATCAGTTTTATACGCTCATCTTCAAGCAGCGGGGTGACTCCGGATAGATCAATATCGAAGTTTTCATCGAGGGGCACTTTAATCAGCCCAACATCATTTACTGCCGCTGAAACCTGGTACATTCCGTAGGTTGGAGGAAATATCACCGCCCTGTCGGTTCCCGGCTTGCAGAAGATCCGGTAGCAAAGATCAATCACCTCATCGCTCCCGTTTCCAAGAAAGATGTTTTCTTCAGCTATACCCTTAAGGTTGCTGATGGAAGCTCTTAGCTCCCTCTGGCGTGGATCGGGATACCTGTTGAGAGGGCCGAAGGGACTCTCGTTGGCATCAAGGAATATTCCCTCTTTCCCTTCATATTCATCCCTGGCACATGAGTATGGCACCAGTGCTCTCACGTTAGGCCTGACAAGGTTATCGGTTCTGTTCATCGTTAAGATATTTTAGTCTGACTGTTACTGCATTGCGGTGCCCCCCGAGCATCTCTGCTCCGGCCAACAATTCAGTTGCAGGACCAATATTCAATAAGCCGCGCTCCGTCACCTCCTGGAAGAAGATCTTCTTCATAAAACTACCGGTTGATAAGCCGCTGTAACTTCGGGCATATCCTCCGGTGGGAAGGGTGTGATTTGGTCCGGTCATGTAGTCGCCTGTACTTTCGCTGCTGAAATTCCCCAAAAATACTGATCCGGCGTTTACCACAGCAGCAGCATGCAGGTGAGGATCGGAAGTTGCGAGGATCAGATGTTCGGGTGCGTACCGGTTGCTGATTTTCAGGCACTCATCAATAGTGTCAAGCAGTATCAGCGAGCTGTTTTCAAGCGACTGCAGGGCGATACTGTTTCTCTGCAGCTGTGCTGCCTGCCGCTCCAGCTCATTTTTTACCAGGTCAATCATTAATCTGCTGTCAGTAAGCATTATAACCTGGCTGTCAGCACCATGTTCCGCCTGTGAGAGCAGGTCGGCGGCCACAAAGGCGGGGTTGGCGGTCTCATCGACAATGACCAGAACCTCACTTGGGCCGGCAGGCATATCTGTTGCTATGCCATCAAGCCTGACCAGATCTTTGGCCCTGGTGACATACCTGTTTCCGGGTCCGAATATTTTATAGACCCTGGGGATTGTCTCTGTCCCGTACGCCATGGCCGCTATGGCCTGTGCACCGCCGACAGCGTATATGGTTGTAACACCTGCCAGCGAGGCTGCGTAGAGGATAAGCGGACTGACTTTTCCGTCTTTGCCGGGAGGTGTACAAATGATGATATCACGGCAGCCGGCAAGGCGTGCCGGTATGGCAAGCATCATAACGGTGGAGAAAAGCGGAGCGGTCCCTCCGGGGACATATAAACCCACCTTCTCTATTGCAACATCACGGCTCCAGCATTTTACTCCTTCTGCAGTATTCACCACCTCTGTTCCCTGCAGCTGTGCAGAGTGAAAGGCCCTGATGTTTGAAGAGGCGTCAAGCATGGCTTGCCTGAGAGGCTCAGGCACATGTTTCTCCGCCTCCTGAAGTGAGTTATCATCCACCTTGAATGATGCCGGAGCATAGCCATCAAATTTTTCTGAGAATTCACGCAGGGCGGCATCACCCTCTGTCCTGACCCTGGCAAGCACCTCACGCACACTTGTATCAATGTCGGCGTTGCCTGCAGAAGGCCTGTTCAGGGCGGCATTGATTTCAGCCTGTCCCGGATATATCAGTATCTTCATTACAGTATCATTTTTTCTATAGGTATGACCAGGATACCTTCGGCCCCTGCTGCTCTGAGCTGGTCGATCCTCTCCCAGAACTCATCTTCCTTCACAACGGAGTGGAGGCTGCACCATCCTTTTTCCGCCAGCGGCAGTATTGTAGGGCTCTTCATTCCGGGCAGGATCCTGCAAATTTCACTCACCGCCTCTTCGGGTGCATTAAGGAGGATGTACTTGTTCTCCCTGGCATTCTTTACGGCTCTGATACGGAATAGTAGCTTCTCAAGTATCTTTTTCTTCTCCCCGCTGATGTCTCGGTTTGCAATTATGACTGCCTGGCTCTTCATGATCGTTTCCACCTCGCGGAGGCCGTTGGTCAGCAGGGTGCTGCCGGA
>DCSU01000014.1:13000-15504 GCA_002325785.1 Bacteroidales bacterium UBA1458
GTGATGCCCTTTTGGGCAAAATATTCACCAAGAAGCACCGGGTAACTCGTGGCAACCTTCTTGTTCATAAAGAATCCCGGGCCGGTATAGGCCTCGTCCTTTGGAATAGCAAGGCTCAGACGGCAGCCGGCAAATCCCAGCTGTTCGAGCACATCAACCTCCTTCTTCTTCTCAAAGACTGTGTTTTCACCCACTATCCCGATGTCAGCAACCTGTTGTTCAACGTACTGGGGGATGTCATCATCACGTAGAAGGAGTATCTCTACGGGGAAGTTGCCTGCAATGACCTTCAGGCTTCCTGAGCCGTTGGTGATCTTGATGCCGCACTCTTCAAATAATTTGCGGGAGCTCTCACTCAGTCTTCCGCTCTTCTGGATTGCAATTTTCAGTATGCTCATTTCACTTTCTATTTTTTCCCAAGCAGACCGTGCAGCAACAAAAAACCCGCCTGATCTGCTCAGACGGGTTTATGATATTGGTTGTCACTTTACACCATTTTCATCTCGCCTGAGAGCAAGTATGATAGTGATGATGATGTGTGTTAGTCGTAAACATTGTTAAATATGAGGTAACAAATATAGTTTTTTCTTTAAACAATCGTTACGGCAAAAAGTTTTCATTAAATACTTCTTCTTATATATTCTGATATCCATTGACCGACCTCTGACGTCAGTTTCGGATGTGCCGGATAAAGATCAACTGTGACAAAACCGGCTTCAACAGCTTTTTCAACAGCTTCAGTAATTGCCTCTGCCTCACTCTTCAGTTTAAAACCCAGGTCTAACATCATGGCAGCGGAGAGTATAGTTCCGCAAGGATTGGCGATATTTTTTCCTGCTGCCTGGGGGTAAGATCCATGGATAGGTTCAAATACTGAGGTGGATGTCCCGACAGAGGCTGACGGCATCATCCCCATGGAGCCGGCGATGACGCTGGCCTCGTCGGAGAGGATATCGCCGAACATGTTTTCTGTTACAATAACATCAAAAGAGGAGGGATGCTGAATAAGCTGCATGGCGGCATTATCAACGAACATAAAGTCCATTGTTATCCCGCTGTACTCCATGGCAATTTTTTTAGCCGTCTCGCGCCACAGTCTCGATGTAGCCAGTATGTTTGCCTTATCGATCACCGTTACCTTTTTCTTTCGCTGCATCGCATATTCGCAGGCAAGCCGCACTACTCGTTCAATCTCGTACCGGCTGTAAACACATGTGTCATAGGCTGTGTTTCCGTCTTCCGTTCTTCCCTGAGGCCTGCCAAAATAGATTCCTCCTGTTAGTTCGCGGACTATAATTATATCGGTGTTCAGGGCGATCTCTCTTTTCAGTGGTGACATGTCAATCAGTGCAGGGAATGTCTTTACCGGCCTTACGTTGGCATAGAGGCCGAGCTCGCGGCGCATGGCCAGCAGTCCCTGCTCAGGCCTGACCCTGGCCGATGGGTCATTGTCATATTTAGGATCACCTATGGCTCCAAAGAGTACGGCATCGGACTGTCTGCACAGTTCAAGGGTCTCATCAGGCAGGGGGCTGCCGGTCCGGTCTATGGCGACGGCACCGATCAGTCCTTCGGAAAAGTGAAATTTGTGACCAAATCTGTCTCCTGTTGCCAGAAGCACCTTGCAGGCCTGTTCAGTTACCTCCGGTCCGATGCCGTCGCCGGCAAGGAGAGCAATATTATATTCCATCTGAGATAGGTATCAGGTTTTTGTATACAGGTTTGATTTCGTTATTTTCAATAATGTTGAGCATCTTTTCCGTTGCCTTAATGGCAGATTCGGTCTGGTCGGCGTCAAGGCCTTTTGTTCTGAATTCCCTGCCCTGAAAACTCCACCTTATGACTGTCTCAACAAGAGCGTCGGTCTTACCTCCGGGGGGTATTGAGACCTCATAATCAGTCAGCACGGGAAGTGCTCTTCCCATGACGTCATAGATCTTCCTGACGGCTTTCATAAACGCGTCATACTGCCCGTCGCCTGACGAGGTCTCCTGGTAGAGTAAGCCGTCAATCTCCAACTGTACGCTGGCAGAGGGCTTCAGTCCGTATGAAAGTGACAGGGAATAGTTTTTAATGAATATCTTGTATCCTGACCGGTCATTTCCCAGTACGTCAGAGATGATGAACGGCAGATCCTCCGTTGTTACTGTCTCCTTCTTGTCTCCCAGTTCAATGACCCTCTCTGTTACCCTGATGATTGATTCCTGGCTGAGTTCCAGTCCGTACTCCTCCAGGTTTTTTCTGATTGTTGCCTTGCCTGACTGCTTGCCAAGGGCGTACTTTCTTTTTCTGCCGAACCGTTCCGGGCGTAAGTTGCTGCAGTAGAGGTTGTCCTTGTTGTCACCGTCAGCGTGAATGCCTGATGTCTGGGTAAAGACATTGGCGCCGATAACCGGCTTATTGACAGGTATCCTTATACCGCTGAATGTCTCCACCAGTTGGCTCACCCTTGTTATCTCATACTCATTGACAGATGTCTCTGCATAGAGGTGATCATTGAGCAA
>DCSU01000014.1:15529-19687 GCA_002325785.1 Bacteroidales bacterium UBA1458
ACCCCCGCATTAACGGCAGCAAAGACATTACCAACTGCCAGGTCATAGTCATTATGCGGATGAAAATCAAAATGTAGTAAGTCGTATCTTTCGGTCATCTGCCTGCAGAACCGGTATGTTTGTTCGGGATTCAGAATACCAAGGGTATCAGGAAGCATAAACCTCTTAATGTTTTCATTCCTGAGTGAGTCAACCATGTACAGAACATAATCTTCTGAACTGATCATGCCGTTTGACCAGTCTTCAAGGTAGAGATTGACCTCCATCTCCTTTTCCGAGGCAATCCTTACGATCTTTTTTATGTCACTCAGATGTTCTTCAGGAGTTTTCCCGAGTTGTTTCTGAAGGTGTCGCAATGATCCCTTGCAGAGGAGGTTGATCACCCTCCCTCCGGAATCCCTGATCCAGTTCAGAGAAATTTCACCGTCGACGAATCCAAGCACCTCGATCTTATCAAGCAATCCGTTCTGCGAGGCCCATCGTGTTATCAGCCGCACTGCCTCCTGTTCCCCGGCTGAGACGCGTGCTGATGCCACCTCAACGCGGTCGACCTTCAGGTCGCGCAGGAGAAGGGTGGCAATATGCAGTTTCTCAACAGGAGAGTAGGAGACGCCCTGAGTCTGCTCCCCGTCCCTGAGCGTGGTATCAAGAATCTCTATTCTCACGGCGAATTTCTTTTTTCAAATGCCATTATCTCCTCCTTCATGCCAAGCAGGTAATCAATATTGTCAAGACCTTGGAGCAGGCATTCCTTTCTGAAGGGATTGACAGGAAAGGGAACTGATATCCCCTCCTTTTCAACAGACAGCATCTGGCGTTCGAGGTCGATGGTTATTATTGTTTCAGGCTTGAGGATTATCATTGTTGTAAGTTTCCCGAGTATTTCTGACGGTATCACTACAGGAAGGAGTCCGTTATTCAGTGCATTGCCGGCAAATATATCGGCGAAGGAGTCTGACACCACAGCTCTGAAGCCGTGGTCAGCTATTGCCCAGACGGCATGCTCCCTGCTGGAACCGCATCCGAAGTTGCTGCCTGTAACGAGGATACTTCCGGTGTATTCAGGCCTGTTAAGGACGAACTCCTGGATTATGTTACCCTTCTTGTCATACCTCCAATCTCGGAAGAGATTCTTGCCAAAACCGTCCCTGTTGATTGAGCTAAGGAAACGGGCCGGAATGATTTGGTCCGTATCTATGTTTGCCAATGGCAGAGGGACACATGTCGATTTCAGTATGGTGAATTTTGCTCTTTTCATTGTACTTATCTGTTTACTGGTAACCATTCCGGATCAGCTCCCTGGGGTCGGTTATCATGCCGGTCAGTGCCGCTGCCGCTGCTGTCAGCGGTCCTGCAAGGATGGTTCTTGCCCCGGGACCCTGTCTCCCCTCGAAGTTTCGGTTGGAGGTGGAGACGGCATACTTGCCTGGAGGTATCTTGTCGTCATTCATTGCCAGGCATGATGAGCATCCGGGCTGTCTCATCTCAAACCCGGCCCTGCTGAAGATTTCTGCAAGTCCTTCTTTCTCAGCCTGCCTGGCCACCTGCTGTGATCCGGGTACTATCAATACAGTGACCCCGGGCGCTTTCTTCCGGCCTTTAACCATGCCCGCAAAAGCCCGGAGATCCTCTATCCGTCCGTTGGTACAACTGCCCAGGAAGACATAGTCAACCGGGTGGCCGAGGAGTTTCATCCCCGGACTGAAACCCATGTAATCAAGCGACTTGCGGTGTGAGCCGCTGTCGTCGGTGACGGCCTCTTCCTCTGAAGGGATGGTGCCGTCGACGGCCATTCCCATGCCGGGGTTTGTGCCATAGGTTATCATCGGGGGAACAGCTGAGGCGTCAAACTCCAGTTCTTTGTCAAATAGCGCTCCCGGGTCAGTTCGCAGCGAGAACCATTTTTCGAGTAGCCTGACGGCGTCCGGATCACTGCTGAATGAGGGAATTCCCGACAGGTAACCAAAGGTCACTTCATCAGGTGCTATCAGTCCTCCGCGGGCCCCCATCTCAATGCTCATGTTGCATACGGTCATCCTTGCTTCCATGCTTAGCTGTGCGATTGCGTCACCGGCATATTCAACAAAGTATCCGGTTGCCCCGCCGGTTGAGAGCGACGATATGATGTAAAGGATGAGGTCCTTCGAAGTCACTCCGCGGCGTAGAGAACCGTTGACGGTGATCCTCATCCTTGCGGGTCTTGCCTGCAGAAGACACTGTGTCGCCAGCACCATCTCCACCTCACTGGTACCAATACCGAAGGCTATTGTTCCAAATGCCCCGTGGGTCGAGGTGTGGCTGTCGCCGCAGACAACGGTCATTCCCGGCAGCGTGTATCCCAGTTCCGGGCCTGTTACATGAACAATACCGTTGTTTGGGTGTCCGATGCCGAAGTGTTCAATTCCGTTGGCTTTGCAGTTTTCCGCCAGAGCTTCCACCTGCGCCCTTGATACGGTATCCCTGATGGGCAGATGCTGATCAGCGGTGGGAATATTATGATCAGCCGTGGCGGTTGTCCTCTCCGGCCTGAAGACCCCTATGCCCCTCTGCCGCAAACCATTGAATGCCTGAGGACTGGTTACCTCATGGATATAGTGACGGTCGATATAGAGCACATCCGGACCGCCCTCTACTGACTTCACCATATGTGAATCCCAGACCTTGTCAAATAGCGTCCGCGGTTCCATTGCCTATCCTTGATATTGCATCGATGAATGCCTCGACTGAGGCTGTAATGATATCAGTGTTTGCCGAAAAGCCGTAGTAAATCTTTCCCTCATGCTCAAGCTGGATATGCACCTTGCCGATGTCATCGCTCCCCCTGGTGATGGCTTGTATCAGGAACTCCTCGAGGTGTACATTCTCATGTATCAGGTGTTTGACGGCAGTAAAGGCGGCATCAATGGGACCGTTGCCCGGGGCGGTGGAGGAATGCACCTCTCCGTTTATCCTCAGGCCGACGGTGGCCACGGGACTGACAGAGTTGCCGCATAAAACCTGCAACGACTCCAGTTTGAGTTTCTTCTCCCCGCGGAAGACCTCGCCTGACAGGATCTTTATGTCTTCGTCATTTATCTCTTTCTTCTTGTCAGCCAGGATGAGGAACCGGTGGTAGATCTCATCAAGCTCTTCCTTCCCCAGGTTAATGCCCAGCAGGTCAAGCCGGTGATTAAGGGCTGCCCGGCCACTGCGGGCAGTAAGAATTATTGAGGACTCTCTTATCCCTACCTCCTTAGGATCAATTATCTCATAATTCTCCCGGTTCTTGAGCACTCCGTCCTGGTGTATCCCCGACGAATGGGAGAAGGCATTGCGGCCCACGATTGCCTTGTTGGCCTGCACCGGCATGCTCATCAGCGTTGAGACCAGCCTGCTGGTGCTGAAGATCAGTTTCGGGTTGATGCCGGTGGTGAGATTCAGGTCATGGTGGCTCTTAATGATCATGGCTATCTCTTCAAGTGAGGTGTTGCCTGCCCTCTCGCCGATACCGTTTATGGTAACCTCCACCTGGCGTGCGCCGTTGATGATTCCCATCATAGTATTGGCAGTGGCCATGCCCAGGTCGTTGTGGCAGTGTGTTGAGATGAGCGCCCTGTCAATGTTCGGGACATTTTCAACGAGGTACCTGATCTTGGCACCGTATTCTTCCGGGAGGCAGTAGCCAGTAGTGTCAGGTATGTTTACCACTGTTGCACCGGCTTTTATTACTGCTTCGATCACCTCAGCCAGGTAAGCATTGTCACTTCGGCCTGCGTCTTCAGCGTAGAATTCCACGTCGTCAACGAATTTCCTGGCGTACTTTACGGCATCAACTGCTCTTCTGATTATCTCTTCGGGAGTTGTCTTTATCTTGTACTGAATGTGGTACGGTGATGTCCCGATGCCTGTATGTATGCGTTTTCGCTCTGCGTGCTTAAGTGCTTCAGCCGCCACCTCAATATCTTTTTTCACTGCCCTTGTNNGTTGCGGACGGCCTTTGATATCTCCACCACCGAATTGAAGTCGCCCGGGCTTGATACCGGGAACCCTGCCTCAATCACATCCACGCCAAGTTCCTCAAGGGCCCTGGCCACCTCAATCTTCTCTACCGTATTGAGCTGACAGCCTGGTACCTGTTCTCCGTCGCGGAGGGTGGTATCAAAAATTATTACCCTGTTG
>DCSU01000127.1:0-20050 GCA_002325785.1 Bacteroidales bacterium UBA1458
CAGACAGTTGAGCAACAATTTATTCCCGCACTTGCCATAACTTGTCCCGATTTTTCGGGAGCGTCAGCCGCTGTAAGCTCTTGAATTTTGAACACGAATCAACTGAACCTTTGAACAGCGCAGCCAGTTGAATTTTTAAACTTTATCTTTAATCCAATGCAAAACGAACTAATTGCTTTTATACAAAATTTCGATTCCGTTGTTCAACCGCTTACCAAAGCATCATCCCTGGCATACTGGAATGCATCCATAAGCGGGAAGGAAGAAGACTGGAAGAAGTCGGAAGAACTTAATATTGAACTCACTAAAGTATTCGCAAATAAGGAGGATTTTGCCATCCTTAAACGGATTAAAGAATCAGAAGCCATTACCGATGAACTGTTGAAACGACAGCTTGATGTGATGTACAACGCTTACCTTGGTAACCAGGTCGACACCGGATTGCTGAACAGCGTTATATCATTGCAGACTGAAATTGAACAAAAATATTCGAATTTCCGTGCGGATGTTAATGGCAAAAAACTCAGCGATAACGAAGTAGAAGAAGTATTAAAAACCTCCACCAGTTCCGTTGAATTGAAACAAGTGTGGGAGGGCCATAAAGCCATAGGGCCGGTTGTGGCGCAGGATATCATAAACCTGGTTAAAAAACGCAACGAAATTGCTGAAGAACTCGGTTTCAACAACTACCACGAAATGAGCCTCAAACTCAGTGAGCAGGACCCTGCAGAAATCAGCTCGTTGTTTGATGAACTCGACACACTGACCCGTGACTCTTTTGCCGGGTTAAAAGGTGAAATTGACACATACCTGTCAAATCGCGACAATGTAAAAATGGAAGAACTGATGCCCTGGCATTATCAGAACCGGTTTTTCCAGGAGCCACCGGCCATTTACAGCATCGACCTCGATAAATATTATGAAGGCCGCAATATTGAAACCCTGACAACAGATTACTTTTTGGGTATCGGCCTCGATATCAGCGATATGCTTGCAAAAAGCGATCTCTACGAAAAACCCGGCAAAAATCAACATGCCTATTGCATCGACATTGATAACCACGGTGATGTGCGTGTGCTTTGCAATATAAAGCCCAACCAGAACTGGATGGGCACCATGCTCCACGAATTCGGGCATGCAAATTATGATAAATACATCGACCCGCAGCTGCCCTTCGCGCTGCGCAATCCGGCTCACACTTTTACAACGGAAGCAATAGCTATGTTCTTTGGCAGAATGTCGTCAAATGCTACATTTCTGGTTGATATGAAACTCACCGATTCCGCTGATGCCGGAAAAGTTGCCGCCGAAGGATTTAAGGTTCTGCGACTCGAACAACTCACTTTCAGCCGCTGGGCACAGGTGATGTACCGTTTTGAGAAGGCGATGTATGAGAATCCTGACCAGGATCTCAACCAGCTCTGGTGGGACACCGTTGAGAAATACCAGATGATTAAGAAGCCTGAGGGACGCAATATGCCTGACTGGGCAACGAAGATCCACGTTGCGCTCTATCCCTGTTATTACCATAACTATTTGCTGGGAGAGCTGCTGGCTTCACAATTTGCCAATCATCTGCAGACTGCCGTGGCTACCTCCGGAGATGTGGAGGCAGACATGAAGGCAACGGGTGAATATTTTAAGAGCAACGTATTCATGCCTGGCGCAAGATACCAGTGGAATGAGATGATTGAAAAGGCCACCGGAGAAAAGCTGACAGCCAGGTATTATGCCATGCAGTTTGTGCAATAATTATATGCAATATAAAAATGTTACACATGAAAAAGTATCTGTTCCTTATGATCGCAGTTTTGACAGCCTGCTCAACGCCCGATAAAAAGGTGAGTGAATCTGTTGCAGGTTTCCCTGATGAAACCATAATCAAAAGTTCGGTTGAGAAAGTAATGGCAGCCCAGCCATCCGCTGATACGCTGCTCCTTGAGAAGGGCGTAAAGCACGCCGCTTCACTGTGGAGAGCTGAGGACGGCACGCCGGAGGAGTTTTCTGATTTTGTTGCTGCAAACTACATCTCGGATCCCGCAAAGCGAAGGATCGTATTCCTGAAGGTGAGCAGCTATTTTGAATCGCTGGGCGGAAACATGAATGAGATCACCCTCGATCTGAGGAAGGTCCTTGATGAGGCAGCCGGAGAGATCGACGAGATTGACCGTATGTTCGGCAACTACTCGGTGGGTTCTCACATGCAGACTGACTTCTACAGTAATAAGATAGCATTTGTGATTGCCCTCAACTTCCCCTATTTTACTCTTTCTGAGAAGGAGGAGTTGGGTGCAGGGTGGAGCCGCGAGGAGTGGGCCATGGCACGTCTTGGCGATCAGTTCGTTTCACGTGTTCCGGCAGAGCTGAACCAGGCAGCCTCAGTGGCCATGGGCAACGCGGAGATGTATATTGCCGAGTACAACATCCATATGGGCAGGCTGCGGACTGATGACGGGCAGAAGCTTTTCCCCGACGATATGGTCCTTCTGTCACACTGGAACCTGCGCGACGAGATTAAGTCAAATTATGCCGACAAGGAGAACGGTACCACAAAGCAGGAGATGGTATATAAGGTGATGGAGCGAATCATCAGCCAGGAGATTCCGGGGAAAGTTATCAACAACCCGGAGTACGAATGGGCTCCCTATTCAAATAAGGTTACAAAGGATGGTGCAGAAGTTGAACTGGAAGCGGAGCCTGATACCCGTTATTCTCATGTAATCAACATTTTCAGCACTGAAAAAGCTGTTGACCCTTACAATCCCGGTATGAACACCGCAATCATCCGCAGTTTCTCGGGCGGAATGGAGATATCGCAGGAGGATGCTGAAGCTCTTTTTGATGAATACCTGAGTTCTCCTCAATTGAAGGTACTTGCCTCAATGATAAGAGAGAGGCTCNNCCCTCAAGGTGCTTGGGGAGATGATCAGCGAGAGGCTGGGACGCGATCTGAGGCCATATGATATCTGGTATGACGGCTTCAAATCGAGGAGCTCGATACCTGAGGACCTTCTTACCTCAAAGACCTCAGCTCTCTACCCTGACCCTGCCGCTTTCAGGGCCGGAATGCCAATCATGCTGACCAAACTCGGATGGTCTGCTGAAAGGGCAAATTATATAGCCGAAAAGATTGTGGTTGATCCAGCCAGAGGATCGGGCCATGCGTGGGGTGCAGGCATGAAGGGAGCGGTATCTCACCTTCGTACACGCGTCTCGGACAAGGGAATGGACTACAAAGGATATAATATAGCTGTTCACGAGTTCGGCCACAACGTGGAGCAGACAATATCGCTGTATGACGTCGATTATTTCATGTTGTCCGGTGTTCCGAACACTGCCTTCACCGAGGCAACGGCATTTCTTTTCCAGGACCGTGACCTCATGCTCCTGGGAATAAAGGAAGAAAACCCTGAAAAGGAGAAGCTGCAGACCCTTGACGCTGCATGGTCTCTGATGGAGATCATGGGGGTCAGCATGGTGGAGATGAAAGTTTGGAAGTGGCTCTATGAGAACCCTCAGGCAACGCCGGCCCAGCTCAAGGAGCAGGTGATAAAAATAGCAGTTGAGGTTTGGAATAAATATTTTGCACCCGTGATGGGAGTGAGTGACTCACCACTGCTGGCCATATATTCTCATATGATTAACGGACCGCTTTACCTGCAGAATTATGCTTACGGACAGATAATCCAGTTCCAGATTGAGGATCACCTTAGAGGCAAGGATTTCTCGGATGAGATTGACCGGATGTACAGCCTGGGACGACTGACACCGCAGCAATGGATGAACCAGGCCGTGGGGGTTAAGATCTCTGCGCAGCCGATTCTCAGGGCTCTCGACGAGGCACTGAAATAATATTATAGTAGCCGGTGGTTGCAATGAAGTTCCGCAGGAAGGGGATCCCTCCCAGGAACTGAGGCAGTCGGCGGGGACGGAGTCCGAATTTGATCTCAAAGTTCGGGTTGATGAGCCAGAGGGATTTTTTCGCAATAAGAAATCCCTCTTTTTTTATTGCCTTTTCGAACCGTCCGATATTTATTCCTGTGTCCTTAATTTCCAGGAGTCCTTCTATCCGCGCCGGGCTCTCTCCGGCAGAGCTGAGCAGACGGGTGTATGCCCTGCGTGGCAGGAGATGTATCCAGGGCATTTTTGAGAGCACCCTGCTGTCACACATCTGCTGATGCCCGCCAAAAGGATTGTTCCATGGAGGGAATGCAATGAAGAGCACACCGCCGGGGTTCAGGAATCTCTTTACAAATCCGATGAATTTTTCCTGGTCATGAATATGCTCCAGTACATCACGCATCATAATTATATCAAAGGTACCGGCTGAGTCTGAATCATAAATATCCGCAGCGGTGAACTTAATCCTGTCTCCGCCAGGGACGGCGGAATAGAAACTGCGTGCATTCTCAATCTTGTTTTCCGAAAGGTCTATTCCTGCTATGCTGAAACACCCGATTTCAAGGAAGGGGAGGAGATTGCCCCCTTCACCGCACCCTATCTCCAGCACGGAGAGTGAATTGGTTACAGGTAAAATGCTGTTAATAAACGGAATGACATACCTGGAGGTAGTATGTGCCTGCTCCCTGAAGTATAGTTCCCTGTTGTTGTGACGATCATGCATGACCCAAATGTAAATTTTTTTTCTGTTTTTCTTGACTTGTGTTGTCTAAAGTGATATCTTTGTAATATCAAAATAATATCATAAACCATGAAAGAAGAAAGAATTTTCAAAGCGTCATCAGGATATCTGTTCCTGTTGATCGGACTGCTGTTGACGGCAGCCCTGGTTTTTGCGTTCATCTATGAAATCTACTGGCTAGGAGTCCTGCTGATCGCAGTTACACTACTGGTGTTGCCCGGCCTTATGGTTGTCAATCCGAATGAGTCAATGGTAATGGTGCTCTTCGGCGCTTACCGTGGAACAGTCAAGTCTAATGGATTCTGGTGGACAGTGCCCTTCTATGTACGCAAGAAGATCTCATTGCGTGCCCGCAACTTTGACAGTGAGCCAATCAAGGTCAATGACAAGAACGGGAACCCTATCAAGATCGGGTTTGTTCTGGTCTGGAAGGTTGAGAACACCTTCAAGGCTGCCTTTGACGTTGACAATTACGAACATTTTGTACTGGTACAGAGTGATGCTGCACTTCGCAAGCTGGCAGGTCTCTATCCCTATGACAACTGGGAGGGCCATGAGCAGGAGATTACGCTTCGCAGCGGCGGTGAGGAGGTTAATGACGAACTGGAGAGGGAGATACGGGAGAGGCTGATGATTGCAGGTATCAATGTCATTGAGGCAAGGATCAATTACATAGCCTATTCTGAAGAGATCGCCGGTGCCATGCTTCGCCGACAGCAGGCAACAGCTGTTGTCGCAGCCCGTTTCAAGATAGTGGAAGGGGCAGTGTCAATGGTTGAGATGGCATTGGAGCAGCTCTCCGTGAAGGGCATCATTGACCTTGATGAGGAGAAGAAGGCTGCAATGGTTAGTAATCTCATGGTGGTGCTGTGCGGCGACAAAGATCCCAACCCGATCATTAACACCGGCACTTTGCAGCATTAGTCATGCAGAAGAAGTCATTCGTCATACGGATTGATCCGGACAAGCTGGGTGCCATTGAGAAATGGGCCTCTGACGAGTTCCGCAGCACCAACGGTCAGATAGAATGGATCCTTGACCAGGCACTGCGCAAGTCCGGACGTCTGAGACCGAAAACAGAAAATAAAAAAGAGAACAATGAAAAATGAAACGCCTGTCCTCAGGTATGCATGCCCGAAATGCGGGGGAAAGAAGTATGATGTGAAAGGTGTGGTTATTCAGCGCAGCCAGTTCAGCCAGATCTTCAGCCTGCCAGGTTCGCGCTATACGGCGGTCACATGTGAAAAATGCAAGTACACTGAATTTTACAATCTCCCGGTACAGAGTATTAAGGAGGCATTCGATTTCTTCCAGGGAAGGGTTTAGTTCAGATATTGGACAGATAAACGGAGCAGCAGGCCACAACGCCTGCTGTTTCTGTTCTCAGGCGGTTTGGGCCCATATGAACAGGCGTAAACCCATGCTGCACGGCATGGGCAACCTCTTCCGGTGTAAAATCACCCTCCGGTCCTATAAGAATCGTCACCTTCTCGGCAGGGCAGAATGCTGAGTTAATCATGACACGGTCAATACCACTATCACAGCAAGCAATTAACCGCTTTCCTGTCCGCTCGCCGGCAATGAACTCACTGAAGGAGAGCGGCTCATTCAACTTTGGCAGGTAACTCCTGACTGACTGTTTCATTGCGGAGAGAATCAATCCTTCAAGTCGCTCCTTCCTTATCCTTTTCTTTTCAGTTCTGTTGCAAATCAGGGGAGTGATCTCGTCGATGCCCGTTTCAACGGCTTTCTCGATAAACCATTCCAGCCTGTCGTCGTTTTTGACCGGTGAGATGGCGATATGCAGCCTGTATCCATGGTCCGGTTCGCGTCTCACAGATGTTACTGAGGCAGTCATGGCGGTGGAGTCATCACCTGTAATAACGCCCTCATACAGGTTTCCGTTTCCGTCAGTGAAGCTGATGTTCTCACCGCGTCTCATGCGTAGCACCCTCAGGCAGTGTCCGGACTCCACACGGCTGAAGTGGGCAGTACCTTGAGAAACATTGATTGCATAAAATATCTGCATTCAGGCTAATTTTTGCACAAATTTATTGATTTTAGCATTCTCAAAGTTTATTCTACACCATAATGAAGATAGGAGTTTTGTCTGACACTCACGGGTGGGTTGACCCTGCTGTTTATGAGCACTTTGCCGGTGTAGATGAAATATGGCATGCAGGTGATGCCGGGAACATAGGGGTGATAACTGAACTGGAGTCGTTCAGGCCTCTGAGGGCTGTCTGGGGCAACTGTGATGATTTTGAGGTCAGGAGGGCTACCTCGGAATACCTGTTTTTCATAGCAGGTTCAAAGAAAGTACTGATCATCCACATAGGTGGCTATCCGGGCCGCTGGGCTCCGCGTGCCCTGGCATTGATAGAGGAGCTGAAGCCTGACATTTTTGTTTGCGGTCACTCGCATATCCTGAAGGTCATCTATGACAAACATCGCAGTATGCTCTGCATCAATCCGGGCTCTGCCGGTCGCACCGGCATGCACAAAGTGATGACCCTGCTTCGTTTTACGATAGATGATGACAAACTAAGCGATATGGAGGTCATTGAATTCGGTAACAGGGGCCATAAAGCCGATTACTGACCGTCTTCATTGTAATTCTCAGCATCCATGCCTCCGCTCTCCATTCTCCTGAGGAATCTCTGCAGCCTGTCGGGGAGTCCGAGCATGTACATATAATCAACCCTGGAATTGGCTTTGGGGTCTCTTCGCACCTTTTCCTTGGTGTTGCTGATCAGGTCATTGTATGTGAGGTTTGAGGAATAGCTCATCATCATGCCCCTGAAATAGGAGAACCAGTACCATACGTTGTTATTTGCTTTGATGTAGATGTCAAGAAGGTCACCCGACCTTTTCCTTTGCAGTTCCACCCATCCGTCAACGTAGATGTTCAGCGGCTGCTGGCCAATGAAACCGATACCTATCTTTCCTGTTGAGATGAATGACATAGTATTTGGATTCCACCTCAGGGTCACATCGTTAAGCAGGATCTGTGACGTTAGCTCTTTTGGGAGCGACCGTGCAACACCGAACAGCTGAAGCTCTTCATTGAGCGTCCTTGCCGCCTGTTCTCCCAACAGGTCGCGCATACCCTTTATATTGAACTCAGAAGAGAGGTTGACGGTCTTAAGTGTCGGTATTGAACGGATATCGTCAGCTATCATCTTCAGGGCTTCCGGATCGAAGTGGAATGAAAAGCCGAGGATTGTCCTTGCCTCAACCAGAGCCGAGTCGGTATTATTGACAATCTTGCCTGAGCTGCTCATTGTAAGCAGGTCATAGTTGACCCCGAAGTTGATTGTACCTTCGCTCTCAAGCAGGCACAGGTTCCTGTCAAAAGATACCATGTTGCCGTGAAGTTTAAGATCTGATAGTTTCTCCAATGATGCGATGCGGTACCTCCCTGATCCTTTGTCATGGAACAGGTATCCCTGTGCGCTGATCATCGGATTATCGCTCCATGAGTGTCTCTCAGACAGGAATGTACCGTAAACACCTGAAGAGTCAAGCGTTACAAATGTACCTGAGAAAAGGAGGTTGTCATTGATGTCTCTTGGCTTGTCGTCAATCGGGATCAATATGTTCAGCGGGTCAATGGCTGCACTGAATTTCACAGAACTGCTCCTGATGACAGGGCATCCGGTGACAATGCCGGCTGCGCCGGTAAACCTCAGATGCGGTTCTCCGGAACGAAGGCTCACGTCGCCTCTATAGGTGAAGGCCGGACTAAGGGTGAAACTCTGAGTTACAGAAATGGTTCCCTGGGCTTTGGAGGCCATGGTGTCAACCTTAATTTGCGAGAATTCTATAACCTGGCTCTCCCCCGTTTCGTCTATGTAATTGTATTTTCCTGATCCATAATAGTTTGCGCTGCTCTCAATATTAATTTTTGCAGAGTGGAGGAGGTGCCTGTTGTTGATGACCACAAGGGCGCTGTCTGTCTCCCTGATCCTTGCTCCCTTTCCGATATAAAGTATGCCCTCGCCCGGCTGAATAAGGGCATCCGCTACGGGAATATAGTTTACATCCTTGACCATTACATACTCATTCTGCAGGAAGTATGACGCTGAACCCGACTGGAACTTGACGGTGTCTTTCATGTTATTGGTTGAGAAGAAGGTGGGTTTTTCAACCTTACCCGGAGGTACTTTCATCAACTCATCCGCAGTCATGAGTTGCGTCATTTCTCTTCCCCTCTGTGACATTTCGAGCACCTTATTCCTGATATCATACTCGAAGTTCGTCATCTTTGTGATGTATTCCAGCTCCGGGAATACTACAATTGAGGAATCCGTATTGAGGCTGAACGAGGCCTTTTGGGAGATAAAATCAACATGGGTGTTGGTGTTGGTGGCCACAAATCCGTACCCGTCACCCCTGAGAGCTTTCAGGTAGTAGTCGGAGGTGTCTGCTTTAATAGTGTTCTGCCCAAATGCAAAAGTCTCCGAGGTTATCCGGGCATCAGCCATGTTAACTTCACCCTTACCCTTCATCTTGTCTGGGGTTAGGATGAGGGTCCCGTCAAGGGTGGTTCCGTTGCCAAACATACTGAAGTCATTGCCTTTGGTGTTAACCGCATACCACTCGTCAGGTCCGGTGAGCCACTGTATGTCTACATCCGATGATTGCAGTTCAGGAAACCTGTGCAGCGAGTCTGAATGCATGTTAAATGTCCGTGCCCTTGTTAACATGTAATCGGGGAACAGGCGGAAGGTATCGGCGGTGACGGTGGCGGTAAGATGATCGATTCTTCCGCTGGCTATCAGGCCGGAGTTGCTCATACTAAGATGATTGTACAGCCTCCCCCTGTCATTGAATATGGGTATTCCCTCGATGGGTATTGTCATTGAGAAGCCGAGGGAGGTGTCAGGCTGTACGGTCAGTGTCTGCCTCATTGGTTCGGTGACACCTCCTCCGACGAACTCCCCGGCCAGGGCTATCTCGGCATTGGTATAATGGTCAATATTGGTATAGGTGAACGGGTCGAGCCTGAAGAAGAACTTCTCCCTGGCATATAATCCTTCCAGGCCTGGTATTTCATCATAGAAGATATATGAATTGGTTGAGGCATTGAGGATAGGATACTGTTTAAGACTTCTCAATCCCGACTTGTTTCGTGGGTCATCAACATAAAGGTAGGCTGAGGCCAGTTCAATCATGTTGTCAATTCTCTTTATCACCGGCCTTCCGTAAGCATCTCTTTCCTCAGTCTCAACTGCAATTTTGATGGAGTCAATTTTTTCAAGCCTGATATTGAAGGTATCATAGTTAAATGAAAACTTACGGCCGTAAATGGTGAAGAGGCCCGCCTGGACTACCCCGTCGAATAAAATGGAACGGTTCTTACCAATTGTCAGTCTGCCTCCGTAGGGCCTTATAGCTACGTTTTGGGAATCGCTGAGTGACACAGCCCTGACGCCGGAGAGCCTTAGATCATAATTCTTCAGGTCGAGGATGGCATTTTCCTCATTATCCCTGGCTTCACTGTTGATGGAGATGGCATCATAGTCCTTCTTCTTGGCGAACGAGGCTATGTAGTCATCGACCTTCTTTTTGATAGTAACCTCATTGTAATATCTGTCATAGAAGAGGAATCCGTTGTTAGACAGTTCAATGCAAAGGGCTGTTGCCTGCTCAATCGGCATCCGCATCCATTTGGCGAAGCCCTCCACCGGGAAGACATCAGAGCCGTAGGCTTTTGCGTAGTCCCTGACCCTGTAGAGAGGATGCACGTCATCCATTCTCATGAGCCTGAAGAAGTTGGCTTCGTTGTAAAATGAGATTGACTCGAATTTTGCGGACCCGATAGATGATCCCCGGGTCCGTGACATAGTCACAAAGGGGTTGTCCATATCCCACGACAGGTGTTCAAAATAGAGGTCAAGGTTATGGTATGAATCATAGTAGGGGCTTCGTGAAAGTGGACTGGTTGTGCGGAACATGCTGACCTCCCTGGTATCAGTATTGTAAGAGAAGCCCATATTGGAGTGAAAAACCGAATCTGCACCCAGGTAAAGGGTTGATGATGTTTCATAGCTGCTGATGGTCTTCTGTGACAGGATGAAGTTCCTTGATGTCAGGCTCAGGGCCAGGGTATCCTTCCGGTAGAGCTTCACGCTCGCCGGGAACCAGTTGGTGCCTGTACCCCTGACAATGGCCCCTTCGAGGGTAAGTCCGCCCTCATAATCCACTTCTTCATAGATGTCCTCAATGAAGAACCTGGTTTCGTAGGTTTCAAACCGTGGCATGGTGGCTTTCTCCGGTGAGATTATTTCCACCGCCCTGTCTGTCAGCTTACCTGATACCGGTTGCTGGAAGTAGGTGGGGTGTGTCAGGAGGGAAGAATCACAGGTGAATTCGCTTTTCGTTACATCGATATCAAAGCCGGAAACGGTAGCGTAGACAGCTGTCGGGTCGTAACCGGCTTTTTCCCAGGTCACTTTCCCTTCCTTGCAGTGCAGGAGAAATATATCAGGATAATAGGTGCCGGTGAAGTCAAATATCTCAGTACTGTCTTTCCCCAGGAATGCTATGAGGGTGACTGCCCTGATGTCTATCTTCAAAACGGTGTCTCGCACAAACTCCACTCTGCCGTCCATGGTTTTCCATTTCACTGATCCGGCCGAGTAGATTGTGTTGTCAACCAGCAGCAGTCCTGTCACTTCAATGAATTTTTCGACTGACGCGTTTGGGAACCGCGGGTCAAAGGCCATCTCACTCAGGCCCTCGAGCCAGGCACTTATCTCATCCTGCCCCTGTTTCGTTTCGATGAAGTTGGTCAGTGTCCTAATGTAAAAGATAAATCCCGGAGCCTGGCTGAGCCTGCGGCTTCTCAGCTGACTGGCCACATTTATTATCCTGTCCTTGACCTGTGGCTCAAAACATGTGCTGTCATACATGGAGTTAAAAAGATCCACCTCAGCCTTCTCCGGCTTACTCACAAGGGTTCCCATGAATGCAGTCATCTCTACGGTGAATTTTGCCGTATCACCTGAGAACTGCGGGGGACCCTGCCCTGTCAGGTTTGCTGAGAGGGCAGCTGATGCCAGAAGCGTGAGGAGAATCTTCTTCATCTCCTTTTCAGAGGGCTTTTACAATGTTGCAGAATTCTTCCATGACAAGTGATGCTCCGCCAATGAGACCTCCGTCAACATCCTTATTGGCAAAGAGCTCGGCTGCGTTGGATGCCTTGCAACTGCCGCCATAGAGGATGGTGGTCTCTTCAGCCAGCTCCTTTCCATACTTATCAGCTACCAGGCCACGGATATGCTGATGCATCTCCTGAGCCTGTGCCGGTGAAGCGGTGACACCTGTGCCTATAGCCCACACGGGCTCGTAGGCAATAATGCATTTTCTGAACTCTTCTGCCGCGAGAACGAAAAGTCCGTCTTCAAGCTGTCTTTTCACGACATCAAAATGGATTTTTGATTCCCTCTCTGCCAGCACCTCGCCGCAGCAGAAGATAACACGGAGGCCGTTTCGCAGTGCTTCGGCAGTCTTGGCAGCCAGAAGGGCATCACCCTCACCATAGTAAGAACGGCGCTCTGAGTGTCCGATAATTACGCTTGACGCACCGGTGCTCCTGATCATTGACGCAGAGACCTCCCCGGTATAGGCGCCAGATTTATGGTCATTGCAGTTCTGGGCCCCGGCACTCAGCCCGGGAGCGCTGAGCAGAGAGCTGACAATGCTCAGATGGATGAATGGCGTACAGAGTATCACCTCTTTCCCTGCGAGTGGCTCGGTCAGAAAGTGCTTGTCCAGTGATGTGGCAAGTGCAACTCCCTCACCCAAATCCATGTTCATTTTCCAGTTCCCTGCAACTATTTTTTTTCTCATTGTATGTTTGATTTTTAAAGTGTTTCTTTATTATTCCCGGGGTCTGATTTCAGTCTGAAAGGAAGCGTAAGCGCGATGGCCAGCAATACTGCCAGCAAGGCAGCGGCTACCGCCAGCCTGTTCTTCGTGGCTGTCTGGTAACTAAGGGCAAGTGAATTCAGATCACCTTTGAATTGCTCCTTAGCGGGGAGATTGTGATATGACCACTTCGCCATAACTGTTCCGTTGTGCAGGAGAACAAAGCCCGGATCTGACCTGATAACGGTTTTGAGCATTATCTCATCTGCAAACAGGGCATCGAATCCGGTTACCAGTTCCCCGGCAGTCGATGGTGTGGAAGCTGTGACGATGTAGAACTTTATGCCTCTGTCAAGGAGTGCTATGCCGAGGTCATAGCCCTTTACGAGACCTTTTCTGTCAGACTTCTCCAGCCTGCGTGCAACCATAAGTACCATGTCTCCCTGATTACCGGTCACCTCGTCAGTCATGTCGGCACCCTCCCTGCTGATCAGAGTGAAGTCATGAATAGGAGGTATATAGCCCCTGGAGATGAGCACTGATTTCTGGTCAACGAACTTCCATGTTGTGTCATCAGCAGGGTAGTCATTCAGTGTGAACTCTTTGCTTACCCCATCTTTCTCATAAATGAATCTTATGTCGTATTTATCAGGCTCTGCATCAGGGGGAACGGCCATTGCCTCCGGCAGGTTGGTTCCGACCTTGTAAGGCCTGAAATCAATAATTGGCAGGTAGGAGAGATTGTATCTCATAAAAAGCAGAAACAGGAATATCAATGCAAGGGTGAAGTTCAGGCCGGCTCTGACGGGGAGTGTACCTGTACGGTCATCCCTCTTAATGAAGACATAGACCACAAGCAGCGTTATCACCACGTTCTTGAAGAAGGTCTGCCAGTTGGTCATAATTATGGCATCGCCAAAGCAGCCGCAGTCGGAAACAGGATTGAATATTGCCAGGACAAGGGTAAGAGGAGTGAATAGGGCCATGAAAATGGCAGCCATCCATGAGGCAAGCCTCACCATTGATCCTGAAAGAAGCATCATGCCTGTGATGAATTCGACAAGGCAAAGGAGTATTGAAAGGGGCAGAGCCAGGTCATCAAGAAAATCCATCCTGAATGCATTGAAATAATCACCGAACTTGAAAGCCGTGCCCATCGGGTCAATACCCTTGACAAAACCTGAAAAAACAAATAACAGACCAGTCAGTATCCTGGCGGTTTGAGTCAATATCTTCATCTGAGAATGTTTCTTTCCTTGAGTTTGTCAATTATCAGCCGGAAGATAAAATCAGGTGTCAGTATTTCATTATCAGTGTCATAGCAGTTTATGACCTGGAGACTGCCATCGTCAGCAGCCACCTCTGTATATACTTCCCGTACTCTCTTCTGAAAGTCGAGGCTGCTCTCATGTATATCCCTGTTGCCCATAAGATAATTTCTGTCCTCGCCCTGACGGCTGTTCTTTAGTTTTTCTTCCGTGAACCTGAACGGTACGTCAAGAAAAATATTTATATCCGGTTTCGGGATACCGAAATGTTCAAACTCCAGTTTCAGAATCCACTCCCTCAATTTTTTTTCCTCTGCCTTTGAGTGCAGTTTTGCACACTGGTAGGCAACATTGGAATAAGTATAACGGTCAAGTATGACAAAGTATTTCTCTTCAAGCCATGTTTCAATCATGGGTGAGGCATCTTTTCTGTCTCCGGCATAGAGCATGGCAACGAGGTAGGGATCGACACTGCTGATATCTCCGAATTCTCCCCTGAGGAATCGGGCAATCAGTTCACCAAAATAGGGAGTATCCATTCGTGGAAAGTGAATATATCTGCATTGCAGGTTTCTCTCTGCAAACCACTCTTTCAGCAGCGAGATCTGTGTAGACTTTCCTGCTCCGTCAAGCCCCTCGATTACAATAAGCTTCATCTGTGAACTCCTTTTGCTGTAGGTTTAAACTGGCACAAAACGGTAAGGTTTTAAAGATAGATATTTATGAATATCAGGTTGTCAGCAAGGATACTGATTTTATTAACACAGTTGGCCGGAGGAAGAGGACCATGCCTATCCCCGTATGAAATGTTCCATGTTGAGCGGGATCTCTATGGATATTTCAACCATCCCGGCAATTATTCCGCCTTCATACCAGGGCGCCTGGTATATTAGCTTCTTAATACCTTCTTTTTCAATAGTATAACAATTGCTTTTTTGGGAATCCATTATGTCAAGGATCTTTTCCCAAGATTCTTTTTTGTGACACTCTTTCAGGTTGCTGCCTTCAAGCCCGCGCCCACCGTATTTTGAAAATGTGGAGGCCGATTTGTTATTCATATACAGTATTTTACCGGCGGTATCTGATACCGTTATTGCAACACCCAGTTCAGTGGCCCAGTTGATGTCTTTCATGCAGATCAGTTAAAAGCTTGTTATACGTCCGCAAATATAGCACTTTGGATGTTTGGATGAGGTGGTCAAAAACTGTGTACCGATGCAATGATTATCTTTATCAGCGTAAAACAGACTGCCATGTTGATAAATGCCGGAGGAAGAGTGCTTGATCTTGCCCGTCCGCGTGTGATGGGAATAATAAATGTGACCGACGATTCATTTTACCTGGGAAGCAGGTATACCGGCGAGAGTGAAATCATTGAGGCGGCAGAAAGGATGTTGCACGAGGGAGCTGATATACTTGATATCGGAGGCTGTTCCACCCGCCCGGGTGCTGCGGAAGTGCCCGAGGCGCTTGAAAAAGAATGTGTCTGCCGGGCTGCAGAACTGATCCTTGGCCGGTATCCGGAAACGGTTATCTCAGTCGACACATACCGTTCAGCGGTGGCTGAAGCTGCCGTAGTGAGTTCAGGAGCGGCAATTATCAACGACATATCAGGCGGAGAGATGGATAAAGGAATGTTCCCTCTGGTCATCAGGCTCAATGTGCCATACATCATGATGCACATGCAGGGAACACCGCAGACAATGCAGCAGAATCCTCATTATGATGATGTTGTTGCTGACATATTGGTGTGGTTCGGGCAGAGGATTAGACAGCTTCAGGAGGCAGGAGTTAAGGATATTATAATTGACCCCGGTTTCGGTTTTGGCAAAAATGCGGAGCACAACTTTGAGATTTTGCGGAGGCTGGCGGAATTCCGTATTACCGGACTGCCATTGCTCGCCGGGCTGTCACGCAAATCCATGGTATGGAGAACCCTGAATGTCACACCTGAAGAAGCCCTGACAGGTACTGCCGCTCTCAATATGGCTGCGCTGATGAACGGGGCTTCGATTCTGAGGGTGCATGACGTAAAGGAGGCCCGTGAGGTGATAACCCTTTTTGAAAAGATTTATCCTGCGGGCATCCTATTCGATCATAATTCTTAAATTTGTCGGTCACGGCACTCCGCTTTATGCTCGAATTCAATATTCTCGATATCCTTGATATATTCATGGTAGCCTTTATTCTCTACCAGTTATATCGACTTATAAGGGGCACTGCCGCTTTCAGCATCTTTCTGGGGATCTTTTTCGTCTATCTGTTCTGGCTTATTGTCAAGGCACTGAACATGGAGCTGATAAGCGCCATCGTGGGCCAGGTGATAGGAGTGGGGGTAATAGCCCTGATCATCGTTTTCCAGCAGGAGATACGTCGTTTTCTGCTTGCCATCGGAAACAGGTATATAAGCCGAAACAGGTTTTCGTTCGACAGGTATTTCCCGTCAGGTGCGGTTGATCAGACAACAAATCAGATTGTTGAGGAGATCGTTCATGCCGTGGAGTCCATGGCGCAGTCGCGCACCGGAGCCCTGATTGCTATCGGTAGAACAAGCATGCTTGACATCTATTCTGACGGAGGGGAACTGCTTAATGCCCTCGTCACTGATGAACTGCTGAAGACAATTTTCTATAAGGGGTCTCCGCTTCATGATGGCGCTGTACTGGTTCAGAACGGAAAAATATTTGCTGCCCGTTGCCCCCTTCCCTCAACTGATCAGTCAGGTCTGCCGGCACGGTTCGGCATGAGGCACAGGGCGGGTATCGGCCTGACCGAACAGACAGATGCTGTCGTAATAATTGTCTCTGAGGAGAGAGGAAGAATTTCCGTGGCCGATGCAGGCAAGATTCATGAGGATGTGACTCCCAATGAACTGCGGCAACTCCTCCTTACTCTCANNATGACCAGGGGCCACGCCGCTATCGGTACCTGAGTTTCAGGTCAATGACATTGTCATATACAAACCAGCATGGCTCATCACATGAGAACTCGTCATACCCTGCCTGAGGGCATGCTCCTGCCATGGTGATGTACCTGCGGCCATCAAGGGTAAACTCAAGCGTCGCAGAATAATCTTTATAAAGAAGCGCGTCATACCTGATATAAGAATGGGGTTCTTGAATGAAGTATCTGGCCAGGATGATACTGTCCTTCACCGATCCTTCATAAAGCGTCACCACCGGGTTGACAGGGATGTAATCCGGAGTCCGGAAGGAGATTATCAGGGTAGCTGTCTCAATTCCTCCCGGATAACACTCCCCGCAGTCTTTTACCATGCTTTCCTCGCATGAGAGCAGGAGTGTCAACAAAACCACAACGGTAATACTGCTCCTACTCATAATTGTACAATCTGATTTTTTTAATGGTGTTTGTCCGTGACTCGCGGATCAGGGTGTATGAAGCCCTTAGTGTAAGCCATACCGGGAAAACCTTGTAGAAGGGAGTATTGAGGTATGTCAACCCGGAGCTGAAATTGATGTTGCGTCTGCTCCACCGGATCTCTGCGGCCGGTATGATACAGAACTTATTGTCCGGCCTGTCGGTCGTTCCTTCATACAGCGAGTGGAAGCGGTAACCCAAAGAAAGAGAGGGTACGATGCTCCATGTCCGGCCGCTGCCCGGATTGTTGAGCTGGTACTCCCTGAAAAGCCCGGCATAAATCACCGAGGAACTCACCTTGTACTGATAGATAATTTCATCATCGCCTGCAATAAGCATTCGCTGGCTGGCGGGATTGAATGCTGCGCCAAGTTTAATGCCTGTTCGAAGCTTTGGGTCGGTAAGGGCTAAAGAAAGGTCAGCCATCTGATAATGGGTTGTTATCATACCACCCGCTAACAGAGTCAGCTCATTAAGGGAGAACCCCCTCCCTGCTGCCAGGCCTCTTCCGGTGAGGATCTTCACTAATTCCGCGTGGCCATAATGGTATGCCAGGTTGACCGGGTCACTCATCTCCCTGCCGCTGTAAATCCATCTGTTGCCATTGTCAAGCAGTAACTCTGCCGCCTCTTTCTGGCCTGTTATTGATGCACAGCCAAGGGCGTCTATGCCGTCATTATTTAATGCATAAAGGTACGCCTCGTTGCTGATCAGAAGCCTTATCATCAGGGTATCTCCATTCTGTGCTGCCACCATAAGAGGGGTGAAGCCCTTCCTGTCCGCAGCACCGGGGTCAGCTCCGGCCTGAAGGAGGATGTCGGCAATGTCATAATACCCGAAACTCACCGCGGTCATGAGAGGTGTATTGCCCTCCTGATCACGCAACTCCAAGGGGGCTTCGTAATAGAGCAGCATATCGGCGATATAAAAAAAGCCAAGGGCTGCAGCATGGTGCAGTGGTGTTGAATTGACCCTGTCAGCCTTGGTAAGTGAGGCTCCGTATCTTATCAGCATCTCTGACAGATCCAGGTCATTTGACCTCACTGCAGACGTGAGAGGGGTGTTCCCGAACCTGTCAGTCACGTCAGTGGCGGCACCGAGCAGGAGAAGTATCTCAACCGCCTTCATTTTACCCGAGGCGACAGCATAATGCAGCGGTGTGGCGGTTTTGCCGACAAAATTATTCACATCGGCCCCTTTCAGATAAAGTCTTATTATTTCATTGCAGGCGCCTTTTGATGCGGCAATCTGCAGGTTGAAGTCATCAACATCATAACCTTCGGTGGCATAATCTGAGGTATCCACGAACAGAACCTGATCATTATACTCTTTAAGAATGACCTTGATTCTCTGAGCTATTGATTCCAGTGCCAGTGAATCCTGCTGGGCAAAAACTGATAATCCGCAGAGGACAAACATCAGGGATAGGGCTAATCTTTTGAGAGCATTGACCATTAGTACAAAAATAGTCTCTGTTTCTGTGTGGAACAATTTTGTTGATATTTTTTTTTAATGGTTAAGAAAATGCGTACCGTCATTGGCTCTTTACGGTATAATATTATACTTTTGCGCACGTTATGACACCAGATCAAAGCCAATGATTTTGCGAAACAGATCCAAACGCATTCTGATTATAGTTGCCATTGCATTATTTCTTTTTGTTCCGCATGTGGGCACGGAGGGTCTTGTCACGCTTAACAGCAGCAATGTCCCGGCCAACCTGCGTATTGACAACACGCTCACTGACAGTGTTATGTTTGATACTGCCGAGAAGGGTGTTGAGTCGTTCATGAAGAACTGGAACATAAAAGGAGTATCTGTAGCTGTGGCCCGCGAGGGCAAGCTTGTTTATGCCCGGGGATTTGGCTATGCATCAATCAATGATTCGATTCCTGTTGAGCCGTACCATCGTTTCCGGGTAGCCAGTGTTTCCAAGCTGGTAACTGCCGTTGCGGTTATGAAACTGGTGGAAGAGGGCCGTCTCTCTTTGCAAGACCGGGTATTTGGCCCTGGCAACATACTGGATGATACGCTTTTTTTACATCCCAAAGACCGTCGTGTCTTCGATATTACTGTAGCACATCTTCTTTCACATGAAGGGGGCTGGTCGCAGCGCTATGGTGACCAGATGTTCATGCCTGATGTGATTGCACGATCCCTTGACGTACCCATGCCGTTGGATATTAAAGATATCATCAGGTTCGCCCTGAGTAAGAACCTTCATTTCACTCCCGGTGCCGGACAGTCGTACTCCAACCTCGGGTACAGTATCCTGGGGCTGGTGATAGAGAAGGCATCAGGGCTTGATTATGAGACATACTGCAAAAGGGAGGTGCTGGAACCGCTCGGTATTTACGACATAGCTCTGGGTCACAACCTGCCTGAAGAGGCTCTTCCGCTGGAAGTATCATATTATGAGGTTGAAAATGCTCCCCTGAAACCATCCGTTTATGGTACGGGTGAGATGGTGCCTGCAAGCCGCGGGGGAAATGACATTGAAACCCTTGGTGCTGCCGGAGGCTGGGTAGCAACAGCGCCTGATCTGATGCGACTGTTGCTGGCAGTAGACGGTTTTGATCAGCCCAAGGACCTCCTCTCTCCCGGGAGCATTGAATTTATGACGGATGTATACAATGGGTTTGCTCCGGTGGGTTGGCGGGCAACGATGACTAACGGGTCATGGTGGCGTACCGGATCCTTCTCCGGAACCTCGGCTATGATGAAAAGGATGCCCGACGGAACCGCCTGGGTAGTGCTTATGAACAGCAGTGCCTGGAACGGATCGGAGCTGACATCGGACATTGACCAGATGATGTCAAAGTTCCTTACCCGGGTCAGGGAATGGCCCGAGGAAGACCTTTTCAGTTTTTCATTGCCGGTGCCGCTG
>DCSU01000127.1:20102-23647 GCA_002325785.1 Bacteroidales bacterium UBA1458
ATCGCAAATCGACAATCGCAAATCACTAATGCTGTGTGTTTTACAGTTAATGTAAATATTATCAGAGAGGAGCTTGAGGAGCGTTATGGTTCTGAGCTAATCGATTACGACAAGTATCGTCCCAGTTATTATTTTCATGCCTATGGCCTGCCCCTCATGCCCGTGATGTGTTATGATGAGCCTGCCAGACTGAGGCTCATGCGGTGGGGACTGATACCCTCATGGGTGGGAGATGAGATTGAGGCCAACGAGATAATGATGAAGACCTTCAACGCACGCTCCGAAACCATTGCAACCAAACCCTCCTTCAGAGGATCTTTCGCCTCGCGTCGTTGTCTTGTCCCGGTCAGGGGTTTCTTTGAATGGCAGCACCTGGGAGGGCGAAAAATACCCTGGTATATTGCACTTCGTGAAGAAGATATTTTTTCCCTTGCCGGGATATGGGATTCATGGACCATGCAAGGGGGTGTCACCATTGATACCTTCTCTGTGGTCACCACGAGGGCCAATGAGCTGATGGAGGAGATACACAACACAAAGAAGAGGATGCCTGTAATCCTGCCCCCGGCTGCAGAGAAGATATGGCTGAGGGAGGGTGTGCCTGCTGATGCCCTGGCAGAGCTGATGAAACCTGTTGCGTCAGATATGCTGGAAGCCCATACTGTCAGTCCGCTTATAACCAATAACAGGGCTGACCGCAACAGGCCTGAGCTTATAATGCCCTACAGCTACCCGGTTCAGGGTACGCTTTTTTAGCTGCTCTCTACTGGGAGACAAACACAAATGTCAGGTAGCCGCCCTGTTTTTCGGGCGCGCCCTGGTCTGAATTGAACCTTGACCGTAGAGCATGACTTACAGCCGTTTCGGTTAGGCATGCATCCCTTGTGGTTGATAATCCTGATGCGGGTTCGGCCTTCAGGACATTACCCTCACGGTCAACCACTATGGCAAGGGTTATCTGTCCTGCTCCCTCGCACTTATAGATGGGTATGGGGAGAAAAACATGGCTTCGGCCGGCAAGATCATAAAAGATCCTCGTTGGCCCCCTGAAAGTTCCCTTCTCTTGCGGTTTTTCCTTTTTTTCTGTTATTTGTGGCTTGATTTCATCATCAGGAATGGCAATCTCCTCTCTCCCTGCCTCCTCAGCCATCTTCTGTTCATCAATGAAGTTTTTCTCATTCAGCAGTCCGCTTTTAATGAGCTCCTCCTTGATCATATCCTCATACTCCTTCGGATCAATGTCTAAAGGTTTGTCGGCCATGTTTTTGATAATATTTACGAGCTCTTCGGCCGTGGCATTCTCAAACTGCTCACTTTTGGCAAGTTCAAGGGCTTTTTTCATTGCCGGATCGGGCATCTCCTCCTCCATGGCGAGGATGATCTCAGCTGCGATCTCACGTTTCATGGCTGAGACTTTTACTGACATGAAAATCACCGCTACAGCCAGGTGCACGATGATGGTCGCCATTATTGCCGTAAATGTTATCTCAAACCTGTTCATCAGGGTACGAAATTATAAATAATTGTATGCATGACATCACTTTAGCTTCAGAATTGTGCTGTCAGTTTCAGATTCAGGCTTCGTCTGGTGAGATAGTTCGGTACTGCAAACTCACGTGTCACGCCTTCGCTGTTCCTTACAGTACGGATCCATGTATAGGATATTGTGTTCCTCATGTCAGCGAGGTTGAAAATCTCTATTACAGCTATCAGTTCCTTCATGAAGGAGTCTTTCCTCTTCATGCTGGCGGCTGCCAGGACTTTGGAGAAGCCGATGTCGATACGCTTGTACGGGGGCATCCTGAACCAAATATCCCACTGGTCTTTACCGGGTGGTGACGCCGGTATTCCCGTTCCAAATGCAACATTGACGTGAGCCCTGAAATCGGGGTGTCCCGGAAGGTAATCCTGGAAAAATATACTGAAATTTACCCTCTGGTCGAAAGGAGCCGGATACCATCCGGTGGCGGATGAAGGTATTTTAAATTCAGATTTCATCAGTGAGAGGCTGAACCATGATTCCACCCCGGGAACGAATTCTCCGTTGACCCGCATGTCCAGGCCTGCTGCGTAGCCCTCCGCTATATTGCCTCCATAGTAGATAAGTCTTACATTATCCACGGTGTACGGCACGAGCCTGTCAAAGAGTTTTCCATAAGCTTCGGCTGTGAATCTGAAGGGTCTCTCCCAGGCGATGAAGTCGTAACGGGCGCCGGCCGTGAGATGGTATGAACGTTGAGCCTTCAAAAGGGACTGGGTGCTTTCCGTGTCCAGCATCATCTCCCTACCGCCGGGAGGCTGATGATATGCTCCTGCTGCTATGTAGCCAGATAACCGCTGATTAAGCGCCATTGTAAAGGAAATTCGCGGGGAGATCAGAAGTTCTGAGTTGTAGGTGTCATATGCCGACCTGATGCCGGCGTTTAAGTCCATTCTCTTTCCTGCAAGCGTGAAGCTGCTCCTGGATATGAACCAGCCTTCGGCAATGAAGCTGCTTATGGCGCTGCTGCGGTCAGAGTAAGAGGTAAGGGAGAGTCCTTCGCCCTTACCACCGAGGGTATATCCTGCTGAGTCCACTCGGAGCCACTCATTGATATCAATGTCATGGCTTCTGAGCTTTGCCGTGGCTCCCCATTCGAGGCCTCCTCTGCCTGAGTGGCTGGATCCCCTGTAAGAGAGTGCGGTCATGCCCGTTCGCAGTTTATTTCGGGCATGTGACAGCCAGCTGCCCACCCCGGCATTAAGGAGGGTATCAGGTTGGGTCTCGGTTCCTTCAGTGAGGTCGAGGGCGGAGAGACTGTAGGCACCGCGTATGTCATAGCTCTCGATCTCATCAGCAAGATATGCTGACAGAATAAGCTTTGTGGTCAGCCTGTCATTGTGTCTGAAATCCACCGTCAGGGCTACTCCTCCGTTGTCATACCTGTCGCGCTCACCTCCCTCGAAGAAGGCGTAGAGCCTGTATGCGTCACTTACGGTGCCGAATGTTGTTGACTGGCTCCTTGGCATAAATGTGTACCTGTTTGATGAACCCCATAGTGACAGTAACACGGTGGTCTTTTCATCCGGCCTGTAGCCTGCTGTAGCCTGCAGGTCGGCAAAGCGGGGACTGTACTCCCCCCGGGTGTCGAGGCTGCCGAGGAGGATTGCGTTGGACCGGTACCTGGCACCGGCGATGAACCAGAACTTGCTGTTGCTGCTTCGGGCCCCGGCGTAAGCTGATGAGGTAAGCAGTCCGAGTGATAAAGCACCCTCGCGCTGCTCCGGTTCGCGGTAGGTGATGTCGAGCACTGATGACATGCGGTCGCCATAATAGGCGCTGAAGCCGCCGGGGGAGAAATGCACCCCGGCAGTGAGATCAGGATTGATCCTGCTGAGTCCTTCCTGTTGCCCGGCCCGGATCAGATAGGGTCTGTATATTTCGACGCCATTTATGTATACGAGGTTTTCGTCATAGCTGCCTCCTCTCACCGAGTAGCTGCTGCTGAGTTCACTGAAGGATGCTACCCCGGGGAGTGTGGAGATGGCGGCTTCAATACCTCCGG
>DCSU01000127.1:23656-28138 GCA_002325785.1 Bacteroidales bacterium UBA1458
GTAATGTTGTCAGGCCTGGATGCCGTGACCCTCACATCCTCAATGCCAATTGTCTCTGCAGTGAGCATGATCTTCATGCCGGAAGACTGAACTCCCGCCTGTACATTGAGGGTATCAGCCCGGTATCCGATGCATGAGATGATCAGGGTACCTGTATCTCTTCCAGGTGTGAGGGTGAGGGCAAACGTTCCGTTATCTCCTGTCACTGTTCCCTTGTCAGTGGCAGGCATGAAGACTGTTGCGCCGGGGATGGGGACACCCGAGAGATCGGTGACAATACCCCGCAGCGATTTCTCCTGGCCCGAGAGGAGCGAGGGTGTCAGCAATAAAATCACAAAAACAGTAAGTGATGTTATCCTTGATGACAGTGCCATCAGTCATTCTTTTTTTTCTTCCTGGGCTTGATCTTCTTCGCCTTGCTTGCTTTGGAGGGCTCATTCTTCAGCAGTCCGCTTTTGACCTCCCTGGCAAATTTCTGCCAGGCAAATGGATTAAGGAGGTTGTTGGCGGGCATCTGGCCGCGGGTATAGAGATTGTCAGCCATCTGTTGCATAGTGTACCTGTATGCCTCACCGGGGGTGGCTCTCATGTCACTCCATATCTGCTGCTCCACCAGTGCAAGGTTATACTCCATATTCTCCATCAGTGGATCAACCGGTTTGTTCTCTAGCACAGCCCTTTTGAACTCTGAGTAGGTCTTCCATGGGAGAACGAGCACCTCGCCTATCATGATGGTGTCAGTCACCAATATCACATCGGTGATGAAGTGGTTACCGGCGACAGAGGGTGGAATGGTAAGGAGGGTAGATTTGTACCCTATGGCGCTGAAGAAGACAGTATCTCCGGGAACGCTGATAATTGAGAAGATGCCCCTGTGGTCGCTGGCGGCACCGCGTTTCAGATGCTTCGAGTAGATGCTGACGTCAGGTACGATAAATCCCATATCGTCAGCGGTCAGCCCATCGATCTGAATGAACCTTCTTTCCTCATCCTGCGAGCTGACCCGCGCAAATGAAACAGCCAGCATGATACAAATCACCAAAAACTTCTTCAATGACAGTTAATTTTGCGTTGTAAAGTAAACAATAATGACATTTGATTCTTGATTTTAACTTAACTTTAATCATCTTTACTGTCATCAGACTAAGGAATATTTAAAGCTAAAAATATATGCAAAAACAGTTATTGCTTGGTGATGAGGCTATTGCACAGGCAGCGCTGGATGCTGGCATAAGTGGCATGTACGCTTATCCCGGAACGCCCTCGACCGAGATTATGGAGTATGTTCAGGCCTCGCCGCAGGCTGTCCGGAACAAAGTGCACCGTGAATGGTCCTCAAATGAGAAGACAGCCGTGGAGGCTGCCCTGGGAATGTCATACGCCGGCAAGAGGGCACTGGTTGCCATGAAGCATGTAGGGCTCAATGTAGCTGCCGACGCTTTTATCAACTCGGCCGTCACCGGCGTTAATGGCGGACTGGTTGTCGTCTCGGCTGATGACCCTTCGATGCACTCCTCGCAGAACGAGCAGGATTCGAGGTTCTACGGCAGGTTTGCCATGGTGCCGGTGCTGGAGCCAAGGAACCAGCAGGAGGCATATGACATGATATTTGAAGCCTTTAATCTCTCCGAGAAGTACCGGTTGCCGGTACTCTTCCGCATCACTACACGCCTTGCACATTCCCGTGCCGCAGTAACGGGGAGGGTCTCCAGGGCGCAAAACGCCATCCGGCTGCCATCCAACCCGCGTCAGTTCGTTCTATTGCCAGCCATAGCCAGAAAGCAGTACAGGGCACTTACCTCGGTTTATGAGACATTGCGTACCGACAGCATACTTGCAGGCTACAACCGTCTGTCGGCAGGCAAGGGGCGGGGCACAGGCATCATCACATGCGGGATAGCTTATAACTACCTGATGGAAAACATTACTGACAACCGTAATGATTACCACCTTCTTTCGCTGGCTGCCTATCCGCCTGACCCTCGGCAGGTAGCAGAACTGGTCGGCAGGTGCGACCAGGTGCTGGTGCTTGAGGAGGGTTATCCCATCATTGAGGAGCAGCTTCGCGGACTCCTTGACAGGGATGTTAAGGTGCTCGGTCGGATGGACGGAACTGTCCCCCGCGACGGCGAACTGAATCCTTCCATTGTGGCTGCAGCGCTTGGCATGGATGCAACCATCGGCAAGGATGTGCCGCCTGTTGTCCGCCAGAGACCGCCGTCATTCTGCAAGGGATGCGGCCATGCCGACGTCTACGCGGCACTGGCAGAGGTGATGGATGAGTTTGGTCCCGGCCGGGTTTTCTCTGATATCGGATGTTATACTCTGGGAGCGCTTCCTCCTTATAATATGGTCAACTCCTGCGTCGATATGGGGGCATCGGTGACTATGGCCGTAGGTGCTTCCGACGCCGGTCTCAGCCCAGCTGTGGCCGTCATTGGCGACTCCACCTTCACCCACTCAGGAATGACAGGGTTGCTTGATGCCGTTATAAAGGACTCTCCCGTCACTTTGATCATCTCTGATAACTCCACCACAGGCATGACCGGTGGCCAGAAGTCGCAGGCAACTGACAGGATAGAGAGCATCTGTCTCGGTCTCGGAGTGAGCCGTGGACACCTGAGGGTAATCATTCCCCTGCGGAAGAATCACGAGGAGAACAAGGCGGTACTCAGGGAGGAGCTGAAACATAACGGGCTGTCAGTAATATTGGCGAGAAGAGAGTGTATTCAGACAGCATCCAGAAATAAGAAGGCCGAAACGGCAGAGAAAAACAAAACAGGTGAATAAGATGAAATGTGATATTATATTGGCAGGAGTAGGGGGACAGGGTATCCTCACCATCGCTGCCACCATTGGCCTTGCTGCCGTTGAAGCGAATTTGTTCCTGAAGCAGTCAGAAGTACATGGCATGAGCCAGCGCGGTGGTGATGTGCAGTCGCACCTCAGGCTATCCGACCGGGAGATACACTCCGATCTGATACCCCACGGCAAGGCTGACCTGATTATCAGTGTTGAGCCCATGGAGGCTCTTCGATACCTGCCCTGGCTATCACCCGAAGGCTGGGTAGTAACCAGTTCCGTACCTTTCATAAACATACCTGATTATCCTGACACCTCTGCCTTAATGGCTGAGCTTGAAAAGACAGCCAATTCCGTTGTACTCGATGCTGACTCCATAGCAAAGAATCTCGGGTCATCAAGATCGGGGAACATGGTGATTCTTGGCGCTGCCTCATCATTCATCACTATGCCTTTTGAGACGATTGAAAATGCTGTCAGAAAGCTCTTCAGCCGCAAGGGTGAGGAGGTTGTCGGACTTAACATACAGGCTCTCAGGGCAGGCCGGGCAGCCGCAGGCAAATAAAAGATACTCCAAACGCCAGCCGGTTAAGTATAGGCGGGGCATGATCCCCCCGGCGCTGCAAAATGAAAACAAGCTCCGGCGTAAAACCGGAGCTTGCCCGCGAGACTTCCATTCCACTCATATCACCCGAACGTGCCTTTACCTCAGGCAATCTTTTCCTTCACCTTGACTTCCCTGACCTTACCCTCTTTGGGCACGTCATCTTTGGCAATACCCCCTGAGCTGAGAAGTACCAGATCTGACGCCACTATCTCCGTGACATTCTTCGGCACCCCGTTCTTGTCTGTGTAGGAGCGGTAGCTGATGCGTCCCTCGATGCATACCTCCCGGCCTCTCTTCAGGTACTTTGATGATAACTCTGCGAGGCCATTCCAGGCCACGATGTTGTGCCACGTGGTCTCCTCTGTCTTGGAGCCGTCTGCACTCTTGTAGTTCTCGTTGGTGGCCATCGTGAAGTGTACCACTTTCTTCCCGCTGTCAAGCGTTTTGATCTCCGGATCCTGGCCCAGGCGGCCAATCAGCTGTACCCTGTTTCTCAATGCATTCATGGTTTTTGTTTTTAGATTATTACTGCTGTTAACGATACAAAAGTGCACCCTCTCCCGCATATGATCCGGGTATTAACCATTTCTATCCGGTTAGCAGTCGGTTATATCCGTTTGAAAACGTTTTTACCGATCAAAATCAATGTGATATGTGATTATGCTTTGTCTTTTATTTTTTAACTTTATCAAAACATTTCGCTGTGGAACGAGTATGTCTTGACTGCGGAGCNNGAAATTCTGTTCTGACCAGTGCCGCAATAACTATAACAACCGCCTTAACCGTGATCAGAACAATTATGTCAGGAATGTCCATGCCCAGCTCAGGCGCAACCGTAAGATACTGTCCGATCTGCTTGAAGACGGCCATGAACGGATACACCGCGATGCCCTTATAGCCCAGGGCTACAACTTCACCTTCTTCACTCACCTGGTGGAAACGCAGGATGGTATAAGATGGTTTTACTGCTTCGAGTACGGCTTCCGGGAGTCAGGCAAGGGTTACCTCGAGTTGCGCACCAGCCGCAGCTATGTGGAGATTCTGACAGAGGAGGAATAAATGAATTGTCGATT
>DCSU01000159.1 GCA_002325785.1 Bacteroidales bacterium UBA1458
TCGAGAAACTGATTTAAAGCAATAGCTATAGCGGCAATTTCTTCCCCAGAGATTATTATTGAATGATCTTCAGCTATTTTCCCTGAATGTGGTTTTTCCCTTTTCCATCGAAAATACAGGATTTTTGGTAGCAGAAAAAAGAATAAATGTAAAAGAAGCAAAGATATCATTACCACAACATAACCAAGGATTGAAATGATTATATCCAAAGAACGTATGTCGCTTATTTCTAAAATTGATACCATGATTTTAAAGGAATATTAGGGTGTTTTTTCGGGGGATTCATTTCTTTCTTGGTAGAGAGGGTTTGCAATGCCCTGATAACCCTGAACCGGGTATTCCGGGGTTCTATGATATCATCAATATATCCATATTTAGCTGCTTCATAAGGAGTTGCAAATTTTTCCCGGTACTCGTCCTCTTTCATTTCGGTATATTTTTTTGCTTCCTCCTCGCTGGTAAAATTCGCAATATTTTTCCCCTCAAGAATCTCTATTGCACCCTTAGGGCCCATAACGGCGATTTCAGCACTTGGCCAGGCGTAATTCATATCCCCACGCAGCTGCTTTGAACTCATTACATCATGAGCTCCACCGTATGATTTTCTGAGAGTAACGGTAACTTTTGGCACGGTTGCTTCACCATATGCAAACATCAGTTTTGCACCGTGAATAATGATACCGCCATATTCCTGAGAACTACCGGGTAGAAAACCGGGAACGTCCACCAAAGTTACTATCGGGATATTGAATGCATCGCAGAAACGGATGAAGCGGGCTGCCTTGCGTGATGCCTCAATGTCAAGTACTCCGGCAAGGTATGCCGGCTGGTTGGCTACAATGCCAACGGGCATCCCGTCAAACTTGGCGAATCCGACTATTATGTTCCTGGCATAAGCTTCATGCACCTCCGTAAAATCGCTGTAGTCAACAACCCTGGTGATGATATCCTTAACGTCATAAGGCTGGTTAGGGCTGTCGGGGATGATATCGTTCAGTTCATCCTCGAGCCTGTCGATCGGGTCATCACACAGTGTCTGCGGCGGCTCCTCAAGGTTGTTTTGGGGCATATAGCTGAGCAGTTTTCTTATCAGGTCAAGGCCCTCTTGCTCCTCATCCACAGCGAAGTGAGCCACACCTGATTTGGAGGCGTGGACGCCTGCTCCGCCGAGATCATCTATGGTGATATCTTCGCCGGTGACAGCTTTGGCAACCTTTGGTCCGGTGACGAACATATAGCTGCTTTTGCGGCTCATAACAATGAAGTCAGTCAGCGCGGGTGAGTATACGGCGCCGCCGGCACATGGGCCGAAGATGGCGGATATCTGCGGTATTACTCCGGAAGCTAATATGTTCCGCTCAAAGATCTCGGCATAGCCTGCCAGGCTTCGTACCCCCTCCTGTATGCGTGCCCCGCCTGAGTCATTGATTCCGATGACGGGTGCTCCCACCTGCATAGCCTGGTCCATAATTTTGCATATTTTCTGTGCAAAAGTTTCTGACAGGGACCCTCCGAAGACAGTGAAATCCTGGGCGTAGACGTATACCACCCTGCCGTCTATCGTACCGTGGCCGGTGATCACACCGTCAGAGAGGTACTTCTTATCCGCCAGGCCGAAGTCCTCGGTCCGGTGTGTGACAAACATGTCGTACTCTTCAAAGCTTCCTTCATCAAGCAGCATGGTTATGCGTTCCCTTGCTGTCAGTTTACCCTTGGAGTGCTGGTCATCAATACGTTTGTCGCCTCCGCCTTTGCGTGCTTTCTCCCTGAAATCAAGGAGCTGTTTGATTCTTTCCTGACTGTTCATCGAACCTTATTATTTGTTTTTATCTCTGTTGCTGGCTTCGCAGAATTCCGTAAGAACCCCGACAGTGGATTTAGGGTGAAGAAAGGCGATATTCATCCCCTCGGCACCGCGCCTGGGTTGAGTGTCAATGAGCCTCACTCCTGCCGCCTCTGCCTCACGGAGGCACTGACCGATGTTCTCAACGGCAAATGCAATATGATGGATGCCCTCTCCCCTTTTCTCAATGAATTTTCCAATGGGTCCTTCGGGGTCAGTTGACTCGAGCAGTTCAATCTTGGTCTGTCCGATCATGAAAAAGGCCGTCTTCACCTTCTGGTCAGCAACCTCTTCAATGTTGTAACATGTCAGACCCAGAACCTTCTCATAGAAGGGAATTGCATCGGCAATTGAGTTGACGGCTATGCCAATATGCTCAATATGTGTGGGTTTCATAAATAAACGGTTTAAAAATTCGCAAAAAAAAGATAGCGCAAATTAATGGATTTAAGCGCTGTCTTACAGGACAATTATCATGTTTCCGAATTTTTTGAGCCTCAGTACAAACTTCCTGAAGGAATGTCGCGTTGCAGGCCGCCACTTAAATCGTACAAATCCGGGGGCTCAGAACGGGAAGTCGGACGGCAGGGATTCAAGCTCCTTTGTTTCGGGCATGAGGGCCGCCTCGTGGATGGGATTTCCGTCGACGAAGATTGCCTTGTATGGTTTGGTGGGGCAGGCGTATTCGCACGCCCCGCATCCGATACAGATATCATCCTTCACCTCCGGGATAAGGAGGTTTCCCTCAAAAGGAACCATATGGCATGCTTTGGTGGGGCAATGTTCCGAACAGGCTCCACAGGCTGTCTTCTCAGTGTTGACAATGCAGTTGTCCTTAATGAAGACAGCCTTGCCAAGCTGTGTCAGCTTTTTGGCTTCGATCATAAGTGGCATGATGGCGCCTGTGGGGCAGACATCAGTACAGCGGTTGCATTCGTAGTTGCAGAACCCTGTGTGGAAATCCATCCTCGGCTGCATGATGCCGGCAAAGCCATATTCACTGACGGAAGGCTGAATGACATTGGTAGGGCAGGCGGTGACACAGAGGTTGCAGGCCGTACACCTGGAGGTAAATGAAGCAATTCCTATTGAACCGGGAGGCGACACCGGGTAGAGCCTGTCTTCCTTCACTGTAGAGTCCTTTGTCGGAGACGGAACGGTTGTGTTTTGTGCGCGGACAAGCTGTGTTCCGCCGGCGAGCAGCACCAGTGAACCGGTAATGAAACTGCGCCTTGTGGCGTCGGTATCGCTCTCCTTGCCAGTCTTGCGTTTCAGTCTCACCGGGCCGTATGACATAGCGTCATCCTTGCATGAGTCAATGCAGTTGAAACAGCTTACGCATCGGCTCACGTCGACGTGCTTGTTCAGGAAATCGATGCACGATGATTTGCAGGCCATGGCGCATCTGCCGCAACGGGTGCATTTGTCCTCATCAAACCTGATCCTGAAGAGGGAGAATTTACTCAGCAGACCCAGAAAAGTTCCTACCGGACAGACGGTGTTGCAGTAGAGTCTTCCGTACCTGAATGCAAGGAATCCGATTAGCAGCAGAAATGCTGTCGGAATGAAGTAAGCAGCCAGCTCATAGGGTTTGATGTCAACCCTGTAAAGAGTGTAAATATCAAATTTCCCCAATAGTGCTGCCAGGAGGTTATTTACAAATAGCACTGCAGGTTTGGCAAAATAGGTCATGAAACGGCCAAATGTGCTGTAGGGGTCAAGTATAGTGAGCACATAGACACCGCCGAGCAGAAGTATTCCGGCAGTGAGCACCAAAATGAAATAGCGGAGAACAGTATATGGTTTCTTGTAACCGTATCTGCGGAAGCGTCTCTTGAACAGTCCGCCTGCCCTGCTGATGCCATCCTGAAGTATACCGAGGGGACAGATGAAGCTGCAGTAGGTCCGGCCGGTCAGTAAAGTAAGGATTATCACCACGATAAATCCGGTGGCAGTTGCCACTCCGGCAACTACAAACTTCAGGAGTGAGGGTGCAAACTGGAGATATAGGATCGGGCCGAAGGTCTTTTCGCCCAGAATGCCCCTGAAATCGATGAAGAGAAAAGCAAAAAGAAGAAGGACAAGAGCAGAAAATACCGTGCGAATATGTTTCAGTGCAGATGACTTCATGGACATCTACATTTTCATCCTGTGGATATTCATGGTTGACAGGTCCATCTTGCCGATGCCCATCCCGGCTGCCAGGGCTATGTGTTCAATGGAAGAGGGTTCCTTACCCATCATTTTGGCGCCTGCGGCATCAATCGCCACCCAGTCGGTTGAGATCATGAGTGATTTCATGTTGGACAGGTCTTCTTTTGAAACGCCGCGCGGACCGTTGCGCATCATCACGTTGTAAGCATCCATGACGTTTAGCGTCGGTTTCTTCGTGTAGAGTGCATAATCGGCAATGCACTGGTTAAGGTTGTTCCTGTGCCAGTAACCGCGATCCCATATCACGCCCATCATGTTCTTGAGGGCGCCTGTCATCATCGCGGAACTGTGGTGCTTCAGCACCGGCACATTGATAAAGACGTCACTGCTTAATACAAGTTCATGGACCTTGGTTTTTGTGAGCTTTTTCCCGTTGGGAATAGTAACTTCCTGGTAATAGCTCTCGGAATTGCCCGGAACAATCTTGCCCCCTGCATCCTTAACAGCCTGTTCCACGCCTGAGTTCTTATAGCACTTTATCCAGTTGTCGCACGTATTGTCGAAGACATAGACCTCTTTTGCCCCTGCCCTGTAACAGTGTTCAATAATTCTTCTGACGAGTGCCGGATTGGTGTTGGCTCCCTTGTCGGGAACGACATCCCATCCTATATTAGGTTTTACAAGTACCTTCTGTCCCTTGCCGACGAAAGTTCCCATCCCTCCGAGAGCCTGAATACCCATGTCAAACATGGCTGCGGGCTCACCGCCCATGACAGCTACAAGGTCATAGTTGGCTCCCGCAGGCAGCGGTGTACCAGCCAGAGCCTTTCCGTAACGGCCAAAACTCATATAAGCCCCTGCAGCCAGTCCGGCACCTACCGAACTACGCAAAAAATTCCTTCTTTTCATCCCCTGTTAAATCAAATATTACCCCAAAAATGAGAAGATGCAAAGTAAACATTTTTTTTAATATATCGGCTCCGTATTCTTATATTAGCAGCCTGAGCAGCCGGCCCTGCGCGTCAGCGTGAGGAGAACAGCAAGTGTTAAAAAAACTAAAAGAAAATGAAAATACTGTACTACGAGTGTTTTTCGGGGATAAGCGGGGATATGAACCTGGGGGCCATGATCGATCTGGGCGTCAGCCGTGATACCCTGATAAACGGTCTGAATAAACTGAATATAGATGGATGGAGGCTTGAAATCGTAACCGACCAGAGGCACGGTATTACGGGCACAAAGGTAACAGTTGTGACTGATGAGGCTGATGGTACGGTACATGATCATGACCACCTTCACTCGCACAGTCATGATCACACACATGATCATGAGCACGCACATGATCATGACCACGGGCATGAGCACGAGCACGAACACAGCCATGAGCATGAGCACCAACACGAACACGACAATGGTCATGACAATGACAATGACCATAACCATCATCATAGCGACCACCTGCACGATGATGATCAACTGCATCACCCGGAGAGTCAACAGCACTCTCATGATCACCAGCACGGGCACAGGAGTCTGTCTGACATAGATAAGATTATTAATGACAGCAGCCTCCCGGAGAATGTCAAGGTTCTGGCTATGCAGATATTCAGCCGTATTGGGGTTGCCGAGGCAGCCGTACATAACAAACCTCTGAACGAGATCCACTTTCATGAAGTGGGTGCGATAGATTCCATCGTTGACATTGTGGGTGCGGCCATATGCTTTGACGCCCTCGGGGCGGAAAAGGTGTATGTCTCTGATATAGAGCTTGGCAGCGGGATGGTACGCTGCGAGCACGGCCTCCTGCCGGTCCCGGCGCCAGCCACCGCCCGAATCATTGCCGGCTTCCCGGTCCACACCGGAGGGGTTACCTTTGAGGCTACCACACCGACAGGAGCAGCCATTATTGCCACAGTTGCCGAGCCACTGCCCGCAGGCATGAAGTTCGTCATCAAAAGTACAGGTTACGGTATAGGCCAGAAGATAAATCCTGCCAGGCCGAATATTCTCAGGGTCTTTCTTGCGGAAACCGGTCAGCCGGAAGATAAAGGGCACACAGCTTACCTTATAGAGTGCAATGTTGATGACATGAACCCTGAGCTGTCAGATTACATATCGGCCAGACTGTTTGCAGCGGGAGCCGGCGATGTCTGGTTTAGTCCCGTGATAATGAAAAAGGGCCGACCGGCCTTCACCCTCAGCGTCATCTGCGAGGAAGAGCAGAAAGATGCCGTCAGGGAGATACTGTTCACGGAGTCGACAACTATAGGCCTTAGAGTAACGCCCTTTGTCAAAGAGACGCTGCACCGGGTGTTTGAGGAGGTTGAGACGCGGTTCGGAAAGGTTATTCTGAAGAAATCATACTTCAATGACAGGCTTGTATCCGTCAAGCCGGAAGCCGACAGGTGTGCGGCCATTGCGGCGGAGACAGGCCTGCCCATGAAGCAGGTCATCCAGGAGATAAACGCACTCGGACTGAAGTAGTCATGGTACTTTCTGAAAAAAAGGATAACCTGAGGGCCATACTTGCTGACGCGGGGTCAGCTGTAATAGCTCTTTCCGGCGGCACGGACAGTACCTTCCTGGTCAGTTTTGCCGCTACTGTCACGGAACTGAGGATGATGGCTTTGACGGTCAGCACTCCGTACATGTTCTCTTCCGAGGTGGACGATGCCACCCTGTTTTGCAGGAGCAGGGGCATTGAGCACCGCATAATTAGCATGAAGATGCCGGTTGCTGTCAGTTCAAACCCTCCCGACAGATGCTATCTCTGCAAGCGGGAAGTAATGAAGGCAGTGACTGAGGCAGCAAAAGAAGGAGGCTTTGCATATGTTTTTGACGGCACCAATACTGATGACCTGGGTGACTATCGTCCGGGCCTGAAAGCGCTAAGGGAATATAATATAAAGAGTCCGCTGGCCGAGGCGGGGCTGACGAAGGCTGAGATCAGGCAGCTGGCACGTGAGGCCGGACTGGAGGTAAGCGACAAACCATCGAACACCTGCCTGCTAACCCGTTTCCCTCATGATACATTAATAGTGCCGGAGAACCTCCGCAGAGCTGAAGAGGCTGAACGGATTGTCTCAGAGATGGGATTCGCGGGTGCGCGCGTCAGGATCCACAATGATCTGGTCAGAATCGAGTTCAGAAAGGAACAGTTTGATGTAATAATCAAGGAAGAGATAAGGCTTCAGATATCGGCCGCCCTGAAAAAACTGGGCTACAACTATATTACTGCAGACATTGAAGGTTACCGCAGCGGAAGCATGAACAAAAACATCTGAGGATATGAATGCAATTGAGCTTGAAAATATATTGAAAGAAATCAGCAACGGTTCGGTGAGTGTTGATGAAGCCATGGAGAAGCTGCGCGACTTCCCCTACACTGATCTGGGCTTTGCGAGGATAGATCATCACCGCGAACTGCGGACGGGATATCCTGAGATAGTCTATTGCGCCGGCAAGACTAACGAGCAGGTAAGAGCAATTTTCGGGGCAATGGAAGGGCACGGGAACAACATTATCGGCACCAGGGCCGGGAAGGAGATGTTTGACTATATCAGTCCGTTCTTCCCCGATGCAGTTTATTATGATATCGCGCGTATCATTAGCATAAGGAGAAAGGAGATAGATCCTCCGGCCTCAAAGATTGCGGTCATCACAGCCGGCACATCTGACATTCCGGTGGCGGAGGAGGCAGCAGTCACGGCCGAACTGCTGGGAAACAATGTTGTCAGAATCTATGATGCAGGAGTGGCGGGTATACACAGGCTCGTTGACAAGCTGCCCGAAATACGCGGCTGCAGGGTCTCCATTGTCATTGCCGGGATGGAGGGAGCCCTTGCGAGCGTTGTTGGGGGGCTGGTGAACATGCCAGTCATAGCAGTGCCCACAAGTGTCGGGTATGGGGCTTCATTTGAGGGTCTCTCGGCCCTGCTGGCGATGCTTACCAGCTGTGCCGCCGGTGTAACGGTAGTCAATATTGACAACGGCTTCGGGGCAGGCTTCTCGGCCAGCAGGATAAACAGGATGTAAACGGCAATGAGAGAAGAGGTTCTCCTTTCATCGGCATACTTTCCCCCGGCCGAATACTTCAGCCTGATTGCCACCAGCCGGAAAGTAATTATTGAAAGGCAGGAGAACTACCTCAAGCAGACCTACCGTAACCGGTGCATGGTGCTTGGAGCCAACGGGCCTCTTGCCCTCATCGTTCCGGTTTTGCGGGGCTCATTTCACAAGACAGCGATGAGAGACCTGAGGATTGACAACAGCAGGCGGTGGCGCGCCCTGCACCTCAGGGGAATAACATCTGCATACTCTGCAGCTCCTTTTTTTGAATACTACTATGACATGATCAGCCAGGTTATTTCAAGGCCGTTTGATTTTCTTCTGGATCTCAATACCGAGGCCCTGAGGTCAGTCTGCGAGGCAGCAGCACTTCATTCTGAGATTGCGTTTACAGAAGAGTATATTCCGGAAGGCATTAGTGCAGATGATTTCAGGTATTCCATCTCCCCGAAACGTCCGCCGGATATCAGGGGGTATTCCCATATCCCCTACACGCAGGTCTTCGGCGAGAAACACGGGTTTACCGGGAGGCTCAGTATCATTGACCTGCTTCTCAATAACGGACCAGAGACCGGAGCATTGCTGCTGAGGTCCCTGGATTCTTCCAACCGTTAACCAACTTTAGAATTTCAGTCCAACCGTTAAAGCAAGGTACTTATCCCTTGTATTGAACTGAACCGGGTCGCTACTGTACTCAGGGGCGCTCCGTGGATCATCAGGGTACATCATATAGGCCTCATAGCTGTTCAGCCAGACCATTGACATATCAACATAGAATTTATTCTGTCTGTAACCAATTCCGGTGCTAAAGCCCTTTGAATCAGAGTTCTCATTGAGTGTTCCATCCTTGAACGGTGAGCCGTAATAGCTGTAACCTCCGCGGAGGTAAAGCCCGCCCAGACGCACTTCGGCACCGAGCCTCAGGTTGCCGGCACTTTCCATTTCGGCCTTCAGGTCATCATTCTCAGCCTGAAAGTCATATCCGTCAAGACCGTTGCTGAGTCTCGCAGATGCATAGTTGATGAACTCATAATCAGCACTTATAAGACCAAAGTTACCAATCTGATATGCGATACCGGCATTGATATGATAGGGTGTTGTAATTCGATAGCGGTAACTGAGATCATCCTGGTCTATCTGCGGGTTAGCATCATCAGTCGGGTCATTTGGCGTGTCATAGTCGAGTTTCGCGGTGAGGCTGTTATAGAACACCTCGTCAACGGTATAGACGGTAGGAGTTGTGAAACTGACACCCAGGCGAAGTGATTCCACCGGTCTTAAAATAGCGCCAATCTTAAAATTCCATCCTGACCCTACTGCATTGAAGTGGTCAGTGTATGTGAAGTTAACGAAATCGAATATTCTCTCAGCTTCGTCCATCTCCATGTGGCTATAATGTCCTGTATATGAAATATTTGTTATTCCAAAGCCAAGGCCGAGATAGACCTTGTCGTTCATATTTGCACCCAGGGCTACGGTATGTTCATTGCTGTAGCCGGCATTGTCAATGGTTCTCTTAACCTGCTGGCCGTATATCGGTGCGCCGTCGCCGTAGTATGAGAATATTGATGCATACTCGTCGAGGTAGCCTGAAAGTGTATCAATAAGGAAAGCTTCATAAGCCATCCATGGGGCGCCGTCAAGCTCACCGGTCCTGTAGCCTGTGGCCTGAAGGGCCCAGAAGTCGGCCATGGAGCCATTTTCGCTGATGCCATCGATCACCGCATTCCTGAAGTAGTTGTTTGTTCTGTTGAATGTATATGCCAGGCTCAGGTTCGACAATCCTGAAGTTCTCCCAGTACCAAACGACGATACCACACCTATCTGTCCCAGATTCAGCCCTGAATAGCTGTTATCACTGTCAAAACCGTTATAATCGGTATTAAGGTTCCGGAACAGTACCATGGGTGTGACTGTAAACTCGGTTGACCTGAAGACGCCTGCCCCGGCCGGGTTAAGAGCTATGGATGAGATGTCACCTCCTAGAGCGGTGAAAGCGCCTCCCATGGCATTAAAACGGGCTGTTCCCTGGTAAAAGAGCTTTGAGTACCTAAGTGCGTCATCCATGTTCTGACCGCTGATCCGTACCGGGAGGATCAGAACTGTTACGGCTATCAGTAGTATTATTTTTTTCATTTCCTGAATTTTTTGATATACAATTCCTTTTGCTCCTGCTTTTTGCGGAACATAAACACTATTTATCAGTTTGTTATATTATCTCCTTCTGCCGCCTGAAGATGAGGAGGAAGAGGATGATGAAGATGAGGAGGAGGAGGAGGAGGAGCCTGAGCTATAGCTGCTGCCGGATGATGAGCCTGAGCTTCCCGAGCTGTAGCTGCTGCTTCTGCCGCCGGAATATGATGAACTGCTGCTGCTCCTGGTAGAGCTTGGTGATGAACTGCTGCTGCGTGAGGGAGTGGAGTACTGCACTGACGGTGATGACGACCTGGTGGGTGCAGATACCGAGGGGGTGCTGCGCGAGGGGGTGCTCCTGTTGTAAACCGGGCTGGTACTCTGTTGTGTTACGGTGCTGCGTGTGGTGTTGTATGACGGCCTTGAGCTGACCCTCGGGTTATTGTAGCTCGGGGTATAAGTCCTTTCAGTAGTCTGGTACTGAGGTCTGTTCACACTCTGGGTCTGCGTTCTGACCGGTGTCTGGGTCTGGGTCCTGACCGGGGTCTGACCATCAGGCCTTAACTGCGACTGTGTCCTGACCGGTGTCTGCAACATATTTCCGGTTGACTCGCGGCGGGTGTATTCAGGGCGTGAAGCTGCCTCCGGGGTGTTACCTGACTTGTTATAACTAACTGTCTCCTGCGGGGCTCTGCGTACTCCTGATGAGGTGGTACCCGGGGTAGTGCCTGCAGCTCCGGGGCTGGCGGATACCCTGCGGCTTCCTGTGGCTGAAGTGCCGGTTGCAGATTTGCCTGCAACTGTAGGAACGCTCCTCCTGCTGTTAAAGGTACTTGATGAAGGTACAACGCCTGACTTGCTCCTGGTGTCAGAGCTGGTGTAGGAGCCTCTTGACATTGTGCTGTAACCGCCACGGCGACCGGTATTGGCAGTATAATCATTGCTTCCGTTGTAATATGAAGAGTATCCGTAGCCTGAGTACCAGGGATTGTAACCGTAATAACCGTAGCTGTAGTAAGGATACCCGCCCCAGTATGAGTAATAGGGTCTGCCGTATGACCATGGCGAGTAATAGTCATAATAGAAGGGATCGTAACCCCATGAGTAGGGGTATCCGTAAGAACCGAAGTAGCCGTAACCGAAGCTAAGTCTCCCGGAGAAGGGTGAATAATAGAACGGATCTCTCCAGTAGGGATAGAAATAGTCACTGTTGAAGAGGTATATGCTTTCAGCTGCGCTGTTGCCGTAGTAGTTGTTTACCACAGCTGCCTCAGCACCTTTGTTATAAGCCAGGTATTCATTGTCCGGAATATATTCGTCAGCGATGAGTGTATCGGCGGCAAAGATATTATCATAGTAAGTCTGGCCTGAAATTGCGGGCTGTATCGGGCCCTGTGCTTCAATAACCGGTTGTTCTGACGGCCTGTAGTAAAGGTCGTCACTGGTGTTACCAGTGTAGCTCAGTGATGTGCATGAGCTTGCTGTAACAAGTACTGCCGGAATTATGTACCAAAACTTTTTCATTTTACCCTCCTCTAATTATCTACATCAAATTTATACAAATTTCGTACCAATTATACCCGGAGGGCGCACAATTATCGTCTTCTCTTTGCCGGAGTGGCTGTTTTCTTCGTTTCTTTTACCGTAGTTGTTGCTTCTGATGCCTTTTCGGTACTCTTTTCTGCACCCTGCCGGGCTGTTGTTTCTCGTGGTGTCGTGGTGCCAGACGGGGTTCCCTGGCGCATGACCGTCTCGCGCCTCTGTGATGTGGTTCTCACAGTTCCCTGAACCTTATTGGGCTGGGTGCTGGTCTGCGGGTTACTCTGGCTTCTTGTCCGGGTGCTCCGGGTACCGGTCCGGGTACCGGTCTGTGTCCGGCCCTGGGTACCTGTCTGTGTCCGGCCCTGGGTGCCGGTCTGGGTGCCGGTCTCTGTTCTTCCTCCTGTAGTTGGTGAAGCAGACGTTCCTGAACCCGAGCTCCTGCCTCCGGTTGAAGTATAACCCGTCCTTCGGCCGGACGTGTTGGGGTTGGTGGGGTTGTACCCTGAAGAGCTGCCCTGATAGCTGTTTCTCTTCTCGGAGCCGTAATAGTAGTTGTATGTGTTGTTGTTGATGACAGTCACCGGCCTGTTATAGTTCCGGTAGTAATGGTTGTTCCAGTTGTTATATGCCACCGGGTAGTGGTAGTGAGGCCTGCCGAGGTAGTAATTAACGCTGTAGCTCACCCCCGGGTTGTTCCATGAATTCCAGCCGTAGCCCATCCACGGGTCGTAATTCCGCCATGTGTCGTATCCCCACCAGTATGAACCTCCGAAACGGCTTCGCCATGCGTGTCCGGAAGCACCGGCACCGTAATAATGCCAGTCGTCATATATTGAGACTCCCCACGAGTACGGCGTGTATCTGTACCAGTAGGTCTCGGTGTATACCGGTGAGTAGAAGTCGAATGTAGCATATGAGGTGTGGAATCTCATGATTCTCGAGGCGTATTCATAACCACTGTGATAGGAATAGCTGGTCACAATCACCTGCTGACTGGTGTTAAGGGTACCCCTTTCTCCCCCTGAGGGAGTAGCGTCTGACGCAATGGCAATTGTCACCGATGCTGCAACTGCTATGGCAATGAGTAAAATTTTCTTCTTCATGGTCTGCTGCCTTTTAGGTTCGCAAGTTTTGTCTATTTTTACGCAATCTATTTTTTGCGATTTAACTATTATATAAATATTATAACTTAATAATGGCCAAGTTTCTTACAAACAGGGAGGAAAATTATTCACAATGGTACAATGACCTGGTGATAAAAGCCGATCTGGCGGAAAATTCAGCAGTGCGGGGCTGCATGGTTATCAAGCCGTACGGTTATGCCATATGGGAGAAGATCCAGGCAGAGCTTGACAGGATGTTCAAGGCCACGGGGCATGTCAATGCCTATTTTCCGCTCTTCATCCCCAAATCGTTCTTCAGCAGGGAAGCTGCTCATGTTGAAGGATTTGCAAAGGAGTGCGCCGTTGTTACCCATTACCGGCTCAAGAATTCTCCTGACGGGAAGGGTATAGTAGTTGACCCCGATGCCAAGCTTGAGGAAGAGCTCATTGTAAGGCCAACATCAGAGACCATTATATGGAACACATACAAGGACTGGATACATTCGTACCGTGATCTCCCGCTGCTGATAAACCAGTGGGCCAATGTAGTGAGGTGGGAGATGCGCACAAGGCTCTTCCTGCGTACTACCGAGTTCCTGTGGCAGGAGGGCCATACAGCCCATGCAACCAAAGAGGAGGCTCAGGAGGAGGCCTTGAGGATGCAGGGCGTATATACTGATTTCGTAGAGAATTTCATGGCTGTGCCTGTGGTAAAAGGAGTCAAGACTGAGAGTGAAAAGTTCGCCGGGGCTATTGATACCTATACTATCGAGATGCTTATGCAGGATGGCAAGGCGCTGCAGGGAGGCACAAGCCATTTCCTGGGTCAGAATTTTGCGAAGGCTTTCGATGTGCAGTTTACCAATCGTGAAGGGAAGCTCGACTATGTATGGGCCACTTCATGGGGAGTAACCACACGGCTCATCGGAGCGCTGGTCATGGCCCACGCCGATAATAACGGACTGGTTCTGCCACCGAAACTCGCTCCGATACAGGTGGTTATTGTGCCCATCTACAAGGGCAATGAACAGCTTGACAGCATCTCCGCTATAGCCCTTGACCTTAAGGAAAAGCTTGAGAAGGCGGGACTGACGGTTAAATATGACAACCGTGACACGCAGAAGCCCGGATTTAAATTTGCCGAGTATGAACTGAAAGGAGTACCGGTAAGACTGGCCATCGGTCCGCGTGACGCACAGGAGGGCACTGTTGAAGTAGCCCGTCGTGATACACTGACCAAGGAGACTATACGGCGTGAAAACATTGTTGAACATATTACTGCCCTCATGGATGAGATCCAGGTAAATATCTTCAGGAAAGCCTCCGAGTTCAGAGATCAGAATACTTACAAGGCAGAGAGCTGGGAGGAGTTTCTTGACATCATAGAGAACAAGGGCGGGTTTGTCCTGGCCCATTGGGATGGCACTCCTGAGACCGAGGAGCAGATCAAGAATATGACCAAAGCAACAATCAGGGCAATCCCCTTCAACAGTCCTGATGAAGAGGGAAAATGCATCCTGACAGGCAAGCCTTCGCACAGGAGAGTTCTCTTCGCCAGGGCATATTAATTGGTCTCAGCAGGATTAAGTATAAAATAAAACATTAATTTAGTAAAGTGAGTAAATAGCATTATCATGGCGGATGAGACAACCCAGAGAAAGGTAGTTATAGTTGACACCCTCAAGAATAAGTCTGTTCTAAAGCAGAAGGTGTTTGACAATACCGGAACGGCTTTCATGATGGTCAAGGATATTCTTAAGAATCTTGCCAGGGAGGTTAACAGTAACCTCACAGGTGTTGATCCCAGGATACGGATGGAGTATACTGACAGGAGCACCTTCGATGCCCAGCTGATGGTTGCGGCTGACATGCTGCTCTTCAGCATGCATTCAAATATCTTCCAGTTTGACCGTGAACATCCCGCCTGGAAAACGGCCTACATTCAGAAGAACAAGTATAACGCCTACAGCGGCATGATCAACATATACAACTTCCTGGCCGATTCATTCAAATATTCACGGCTGGATGATCTCGGGTACCTCATCGCCCGTATCTTCATTAATCATGAAAACCAGTATTTTGTAGAAGGGAAGAGGCAGATGGGAATGCTTTTTACCAACTATGGCAATGAAGCTTTCAGTGTTGAGTCATTGCAGAAGATCGTTTATACCGCCATCAGCTATTCACTCGATTTTGACCTTCTGGTACCGCCGTATGATGCGGTGAAGATAGCCTCCGTAGGTCAGGCGGAGTCAAAGATTCAGCACTCAAGGCTGATTACCGGCAAAAGGCTGGGGTTCCAGTTTAACTCTGATGATGTTCTGGATGCCAATTCAAAGACACAGTGAAGCCATGCAGCTTTAAAATCCTTCAACACGAATCTTTAATTCTCCTTCTGCTGCTGTTTCCCCTCCCCGGCCAGGGTCTGCGCGCCCAGGGGGTGAAACCGCCTGATACCCTGTCGGTCGCATTCTACGACTCTCTTAAGATCAGGGCAGAAAAGCGGAAGATCACCAGCCTTCTATATGATATGATCATCGTCAGCCCTGCGGCAAAGGGATCTGCCAGGGAAAACCTGAAAAGCACCTCGGCATTTGATGCGTATGAAGGCAGGATCATCAGAAACCGGGAGATCATCAGGCTTAACGCCTTCGGCGCCAACATCGATAACCCGACCGGAAACGACCCGTCAAAGGCAGAAAAGATGCTGAACACCACCTACACCAAGACTAAAATTTTCATACTTAACAAGTATCTTCTCTTCAGGGAGGGCGACCCTGTATCAGCACTCGAGATGGCTGATAATGAACGTCTCCTCAGAGAGCTTCCATTCATTGATGATGCAAGGATAACGATAGTAGCCGTTGACAGTAATTTTGCAGATGTGGCGGTGATCGTCAGGGAAAAATACCCATACGGTGCCGGGGTATCGCTTGACGATGTCGACGCCGGGATGATAAAAATCTTCGACAATAACCTGGCTGGCCTCGGGCATGAGCTCACGCTCACTGCAAGCTATGACTTCGGAGAGTATAAATACCCCGGATTCGGTATCAGGTACTCTGTAAACAATATTGTCCGGTCTTTCGCTGATCTGGACCTGGAGTTCTCTGACGGCCTGGGTACAACCATTATAGGAGGCACATTTAGCCGCAATTTCATCACATCGGAGACAAGGTACGCCTGGTATGCTTCCATAAAAACAACCTTCACCACTGAGGACCTCGATACAATGCTCACCCCCGCTCCTCTCAGATTCACCTGGCAGGATTACTGGGCTGCGCGATCGTTCATTCTTGACCGTAACACCGTGACACGCCTTATTTTCAGCGGCAGATACATACATAATAACGTTTTCAAAAGGCCTGAGATAGATGATTTCTCCTTTTACCGCCTTCAAACATACCAGCTGATTACCGGCAGCGTGGCCATTTCCTCCCAGAGATTTTTAAACACCTCTCTGATATATAGTTACGGTCGGACAGAGGACATTCCGTACGGTTATATGATTGAACTGCTTGGCGGCAGGGAGAAGAATGAATTCAAATGGAGGACTTATGCCGGGCTCAAGATGGCCTACGGCAACGTCTTTACCGGAATTGGTTATATCTATGCAGGGGCAGGCATTAATACATTCTATAACCAGGGAAAGACGGAACAGGGAATGTTAAATGCAAGCCTCAGGTATTTCACCCCGCTCATGCAGGCAGGAAAGTCGAGGGTCAGGACTTTTGTGAATTTATATTATACCAGGGGTTTCAACCGCTATACCGATGAATGTCTTTACCTTAGAAGCAGTGACCTGGTGAGAGGGTTCAGGAACGATTCAATAAGCGGGGGGACGAGGCTCGTTTTCTCACTCGAACCGGTACTATTTATCAGCAAGCCCCTCCTGGGCTTCAGGTTTGCCCCCTTTGTATTTACAGACGTCGGTATTCTTGTGCGTGAGGGATTCACTGCAGGCGGTTACTATACCGTTCCCGCAATAGGCGCCGGGATCAGGATCAGAAATGACCAGCTGGTGATGAATACCCTGCAGATCAGGTTTGCCTGGTATCCTGCCACTCCGCCCTACTCTGTAAAATCATGGATCACCGCTGACGGCATGATCAGGCTTAAACCCGGGGATTTTGAGCCTGACCCTCCAGGGGTCTTACCTTTCCTGTAATGCCAAAGTGCAGTAATCTCTTTTTATCAGGGAGGAATGACATGCTACTTTTTGATGTGTAACTTTGTGCAAAGCGAAAAGGCATGCTTCAGAGGTTTTTGGATTTTTCGAAAAACGAAAGGCTTTTCAGTGAGCGCAGCAAGTTATTGATTGCTATCAGCGGCGGCATTGATTCGATGGTAATGGCATGGCTCTTCAGGGCGTCCGGGACAGACCACGCCATTGCGCACTGCAACTTTTGCCTTCGCGGGGAGGAGTCTGACGGCGATGAGAAATTTGTTGCTGCTTACGCCAGCGAGCATGGCATCCCCTTTTACACTACCAGGTTTAACACGCTGGGGCATGCCGCCGCCAAAAAGATCTCGGTACAGATGGCTGCCCGCGAGCTGCGTTACGAATGGTTCAGTTCGCTTGTAAACAGTGAGGGATTCGATGCTGTAGCCGTGGCGCACAACCTGAATGACAACGCCGAAACCTTCCTCATCAACCTGATCAGGGGCACCGGTCTCAGCGGACTCACCGGTATGAGCCGCAGCAATGACGGGATCATAAGGCCGCTCCTTTTTGCGTCGAGGTATGATATTGCAGCCTTCGCCTCAGAAAAAAATATACCATTCCGTGAAGACAGCTCAAACGCCCAGGTTAAATACACCCGAAACAGGGTAAGGCACAAGGTCATCGCAGAGATGGAGAAAATAAATCCGGGAGTACTGGATGCAATAACCGATACGATAAGTCATCTTGCCTCCACCTCTGAGATCGTGGATGTCTATATTAGAGGACTCAGGGAGACCATTTTCAGACAGACCGATAACGGATTTGTGGCAGACATTGAGGCTCTTAGCAACCTTAAGCCTCTTGCCCCACATATATTTGAGCTCTTCAGGGAATTCGGCATCTCCTCAAAACAGACCGGAGAGGTGATCTCACTTCTTGGATCACAGAGCGGCAAGTATCTTCTCACCTCCTCCCACCGTCTGTCATGTGACCGGGGCAGGATACTCATCAGCGAGAGGGCTGACGGGGAGACGTCTGAATTCATGTTCTCATCCATAGACGAGATGAGGGTGTCAGGGCTCTTTTCCGAGATGCACATAGCTGATTCTGCCGGTGATCCGCTACCACTCAGTCCGCTTACCGCCTGCCTTGACCTTGACCGGATCTCTTTCCCGGTGAAAGTGAGGAACTGGGCGCCTGGCGACAGGTTCATGCCGCTGGGGATGAAGCACATGAAGAAGGTCAGCGACTTCTTTATCGACCTGAAGGTGCCTGTGACAGTAAAGGAAAAGGTACTCCTGCTCCTCTCCGGTGATGATGTTATGTGGGTCATGGGGCACAGGATCGACGACAGGTTCAGGGTTACCCCTGATTCGGGCCGGATACTTGTATTGACTGTATGACGGAATGCCGGCAGATGAAGACCGGGCCAGTAATCTTATTTCTCCCTCAGTCCGTTTATTCCCCTGTCTATCATGAGCAGGTCGGCAAGCCCGATGGCCACGGCTGATTCAAGGATAACAGGTATGCGTCTTGCGATGCATGCGTCATGCCTTCCCTTCACCTCCAACTCGGTCATCTCACCCTTTTCAGTGTCGAAAGTCTTCTGTGGCACCCCTGTACTTGCGGCAGGTTTAACTGAGACCCTTACTATCAAATCATTGCCATTTGTTATACCGCCGTTTATGCCACCTGCATTATTCGTAGATGTCTTTCCACGGGCATCAACGAAGGGGTCATTGTGAAGAGAGCCATAGCTTCTTGACGATGCAAATCCGGCGCCAAACTCTACGCCGTTGACGGCGGGTATCCCGAAGGCAATCTGGCCAATGGCGGCCTCCACGGAAAGGAAGGAAGGTTCACCCAGTCCTTTTGGTACGTTTTTTACAACGCACTCCACCACGCCACCGACGGTGTCATTTGTCTCAGTGGCCTTCCTGATGGCAGCGGCGATATCCTTCTCGCCGCCAGCCTCCACCAGGCTGGCAGTGATGATTGCCGGCGAGAGTATCTGTCTTGCGAAGTAGCCTGCCGCCACCATACCCCAGGTAAGGCGTCCAGAGAAATGGCCTCCTCCCCTCATGTCACTGAATCCCTTGTATTTAAACCCTGCGGTAAAATCGGCATGACCCGGGCGGGGAATGCTTGTAAACTGCTCATAGTCACCTGACCGGAAGTCGCTGTTCCTGGTACACAAAACCAGGGGGCCACCGGTGGTGAAATTATTAAATATGCCGCTGATAACTTCCGGCTCATCGCTCTCCCTTCGGGTGGTAGTCCCGGGCAGCAGCCCCTTACGTCTTGACAGGTCAGCCATCAGCTCCTCACGCCAGAAGGGAAGACCGGCCGGACAGCCGTCTATAACCACCCCTACTGCCGCTCCGTGAGACTCACCGAATATTGATACTCTGAAAACAGTGCCTAGCGTATTCATTATCCCTCCTTAAATCATTTTACTGATTGACTATCCTCTTTCTTTCGCGGTAATAGTTTACAAAGGCAGCAAGCTCCGTAAGAGAAAGCCTCCGTACAACAGCTCTCCCTACCGATCTCAGGAGAACGACATTAAGGGAGCCGGCCTGGCTCTTCTTATCTCTGGAGATGAGGTTTACAACATTGGCCGGAAGCTCATAATCAGGAACCATTCCTGTCTCAGCAAGGGCTACCTCCAGCATCCTGAATTCTGAGTGAGGCATCTCACCGGTCCAGACCGACAGTTCCGCCGCTATGAGCATCCCCTGGATCACTGCCACGCCGTGAGGGATCCTGCATGATGTCTCCAGTACATGCCCGAAGGTATGGCCGAAGTTCAGGATTCTCCTGATACCTTTTTCCAGCGGATCACGCCTGACAACAGCAGCCTTTATCTTCACAGCCCTGGAGATAAAATCTCCGAGCAGAGCAGGATCACGTTCAAGTATCCTGTCAACTGAAGCCATGATGTCAAAGAAGAGGTTCCTGTCTCTGATCACGGAATGTTTTACCAGTTCGCCCATCCCGGATCGGAATTCCTCTTCGGTCAGGGTTGAGAGCATCGTATGGTCACACAGTACAAATTCAGGTTGTCTGAATGTGCCGATGATGTTTTTATAATCCCCCAGGTTAACCCCGGTCTTCCCTCCTATGCTTGCGTCAACCTGTGACAGGAGTGTGGTTGAAACAAACGCATGTCTCACTCCTCTCATATATATTGATGCAACCATTCCGGCGACGTCACATACGACCCCTCCGCCGAAACCCAGGATGAATGCGGAGCGGTCAGCCCCGGCTTCCAGAAGTCTCCTGCAGAGATCGCCTGCCACTGTAAGCGTCTTGCTCTTCTCCCCGGGCTCTATCTCCAAAACCTCCCCGGGGGGAAAGCTCCCGCCGTACAACCTCCTCACGTTGGAGTCAGTAATGATGAACAGGCCCGTGGCAGGAAGCAAGTCTCCCACATCACTCATATCCCCTGCCATAATCAGCAGAGACCTGCCTTCAGTCGTGTTTATCCTGATTTGCTCCATTGTGGCGAAAAATAGCAAACGGATCAAATAAATCACATGATTTTATTCACAAAATGACCCTTTCGCGGCAAAAAAAATAAAAAAACAGTACATTCATCCTCTGATAAAGCAAAGGACAGATGAGGGTCAGTGACAGGTATAAGGGCGTTCTGGGTTGGTTTGCTGAGCATATTCCCGTAGCAGAAACAGAGCTTGTTTACCATGATCCCTTTCAGCTGATTGTGGCGGTAATCCTCTCGGCACAGTGTACTGACAAGCGTGTAAACATGATCACTCCCGCCCTCTTCGGGAGCTTCCCCGATGCCCCGTCCATGGCCTCCGCCACACAGGAGGAGATCTTTGAGCTTATCAAAAGCTGCTCATATCCAAACAACAAGGCGAAGCATCTCAGGGCCATGGCGGGGATGATTGTCACCCGTTTCGGAGGACTGGTGCCTTCAGACCGGGATGAGCTTACGCTGCTGCCGGGAGTGGGGAGAAAAACTGCTAACGTCATCACTTCGGTAGTATGGAATAGCCCGGTCATAGCTGTTGACACCCATGTATTCCGTGTTGCCGCACGCATCGGCCTCACACCGGGTGCAAGGAACCCGCTGCAGGCAGAGATGAGGCTCACGAGAGAGATCCCTGAGAGACAAAGGTCGCTGGCTCATCACTGGCTGCTGCTTCACGGACGGTATATCTGCACGGCACGTAAGCCCGACTGTAACGGATGCGGGTTAAGTGAATGGTGCGCCTACTATCAGAAAGAGAAGGGAATCAAAGCATAATAATGGCAGAGGATTGACGTTTAAGGCTAATAAGAATCATGTTACTGCATTCAACCTGCAATACCGGAATCGCTAAAGATTTATGAGAGGCACACAGATGGAAAACCGCACAGAGAAAACCAGGGATACTGATCCGTCACCAGCATTTCTGGCCTCTCTCAAACACCTTGCCGACATACCGGAACTGGCCTTCAACACCACCAATCAGCTGATCACCCTGAGCAACCTGGAGACCCAGCAGTACATTGAGGTAAACCTGGCCTTTCTGGATGTGACCGGTTACCGGAAGGAGGATATAGTAGGCAAAACTTCAGAGGATATTCAGCTTTATGTTGACCTGATCCAGAGCCGTAAGTACATGAGACTCCTCTCACGCCTGAAGAAGGTGAGTGACCTTGAGATCAGGCTGCGGATGAGATCTGGCGAGGAGCGTACGTTCCTCTTCAGCGCGCGTACATTCTTCTTCGGTGATGAAATCTTCCTTATCACCTACTACAATGACATAAGCACTCTGAACAACGGATATGCAAGGGCTGAGTCAGAAAAGATCCTTAAGGAGATTTTTGACTCAATGAGCAGCTATGCCGTAATTCTCAGACGTGAAAATGACAACAGGTATTTTGTAATCGACTTCAATTTCAGGGCTGAAGATGTTGAGCAACTTGATCGCAAGGATATCCTCGGCAAAGAGATCGGTGAAACTCCCTTTGCCTCCAACCAGGCTTTCATCGCGCTCCTTGAAAACATCGAGGCCAAACGCAGTCCCTACAAGTTACCAGTCTCCCCTGACGGCACTGATGAGAGCGGGTTTTATATAGGTCTGCTTCTCTCTTCGGGCGATATAGTTGTGACATGGGAGCCCGGACAGCACCAGAAAGAGCGTGAGAGTGAGATATTAAGACAGGGAATAGTGTTCGAGACCTTTGCCGAGCTCCTCCCCGAGATGATAATGGAGATCGACACCGGTGGTCACGTCACCTTCATGAACACCCAGGGGATGATGACCCTGGGATTTGACAACAATGATCTTACACACGGGGTTTCTCTTCCGGAGCTTTTCCTGCCTGCCGATCTCGACAGACTCATGAAGGAACTTTCTGACCTGACAAAGCCCGGGCAGATCACCTTTGATGAATATATTCTGATCAACAAGCAGAAGCGAAATGTGTCCGTCCTCTTTCATGCCGGGCCCATCATCATAAGAAACAGAGTAACGGGATACAGGTGCGTGCTCACTGACGTCAGCAAGCACAAGGACTATGAGCAGAAGCTCTCAAACGAGAAGGCCATGCTCGAACATCTGATTGATGCCGCCCCTGAGGCTATCGTTCTCACTGACTTCGACGGCCGGATAATGCGGATCAATAAGGGGTTCTCCAAACTTTTCGGGTTTGAACCTGAAGAGGCAAACAACAGGATGATAGACGACCTGGTGGTACCTGACGAGTTCAGGGAGGAGGCCATCAAGATCGATGAGGTGGCCCTGGCCGATGGCACCGGCTCACTTGAGACAATCAGGATGGATAAGCTTGGCAACCGGATAAACGTCTCACTGATAGCATCTTCTGTCATCTCCAACGACCAGACCATAGCTTTTCTGGGAATCTACCGCGATATCTCCCGCGAGATCAAGAGCCGGCTGATGCAGGAGATACAGTATAACATCTCTACTGTAGCCCTCCAGGATTCGGATATTTTTGACATTTATCCCACAATCGTTAAGGAGATTGGCAAGCTATGGAATGTAAACAACTTCTTCATAGCCCTTTACAACAGCGAGAAGGATACACTCACCTTCCCATTCTTTGCAGATGAACGTGACCACTTTCAGGAGACGGCGGCGAAAAACACCCTGACAGGGTGGGTCATCAGGAACAACAAGGCGGTACTTCTCGACGAAATTGATATTTTGAAGATTGAAAAGACCGGCGCCATCAGCCTTGTTGGTTCTCCGTGCAAAATATGGATGGGGGTTCCGCTTAAGATGGATGATGAGGTTATTGGTGCGATATGTCTCCAGGACTACAAAACCATTGATGCCTTCAACAATGACGATCTCCAGGTGTTTGAGTTTATTGCCAACCAGATAGTACTCACACTGCAGCGGCGCAGGATGCTAGACAATCTGATCACGGCGCGCAAGAGGGCCGAGGAGGCTGCCTTCTCCAAGCAGCAGTTTATGTCAACCATGAGCCACGAGATCAGGACACCCCTCAACGAGGTAATAGGAATAACCAACCTGCTCTACCAGAGCAGTCCGCGTGAGGATCAGATGGAGTACATCAAGACACTGCGCTTCTCCGCCAACCACCTGCTGATGCTGGTAAATGACATCCTCGACTACAACAAGATGGAGGCCGGCAAGATTGTCTTTGAGAAGACTGAGTTTGATCTTGTGAGCATGCTTGAAGACATGAAGCGGTCATACAGTCACAGGGCGCAGGAGAAAGGCATCTCGTTCACAGTAGAGAAAACGGAAGATTTGCCGCGGTCACTGATTGGTGATCCTGTCAGGCTCAACCAGATCCTCTCCAATCTTCTTGCCAATGCTATGAAGTTCACCTCTGAAGGAGGTGTAACCCTGAAGGCTTCGGTTAAGGAGCATCAAAAAGGCAGGGTGCTGCTTGAGTTCTCGATAGCAGACACAGGCATTGGAATTGCCACGGAGAAGCTTGAGGTGATCTTTGAGAGTTATGCCCAGGCCTCAGCTGATACAACCCGCAAGTATGGGGGCACCGGACTGGGGCTTGCCATCTGCAAGCGTCTGGTCGACCTGCAGGGTGGAAAGATCAGCGTAGTCAGCGAGCCGGACAGAGGGTCGGTATTCACCTTCTCAATTGAATACAGCCTTCCGGCAACAGATGCAAAAGTGGCAGTTCAGGGTGCAACCGACCTGATGAAGGGGCTTACGGGCAAGAGAATACTTGTTGCCGAAGACAACAAGATCAACTTTTTTGTAGCGAACAAATTCCTTGAAAGCTGGGGCGTTGTCGTCACACATGTTGAGAACGGCAGCCTGGCCCTTGAAGAGGTTAAGAGCCAGGAGTTCGACCTGATCCTTATGGACCTGCACATGCCTGTAATGGATGGCATTGAGGCCACGCGGCACATTCGCGGGTTGTCCGATGGCAAGATCAGCCAGATACCCATTGTGGCCCTAACAGCAGCAGTAATGTCTGAAGCTCAGGACAAGATTGACAACCTGGCCATCAATGATTATGTGCTCAAGCCCTTCAAGCCACAGGACCTGTATGACAAGATAGCCAGGCACGTGAGATAGCCCCACCTGCCAGGGAGGGTTTATTTAATGCAGTATCGTGCCAGGTACTCTGTTGCACCCTTTTCTCCAAGTGATCTTGCCTTACGCAGATAATAGCAGGCATCATCCTTCCTTCCGCTGTTTATCAGCGCTATCCCCAGGTTAAGATTGACGGTACCATTTTCCGGGTCAAGGTCGAGGCTCATGGTATAATCCTCTGCCGCCTTCTCCCATGTCCGTGCCGCCATCCAGGCGTCACCTCTCAGGCGGAAAGCTGCCGGTTCGCCGGGGTGCTTTTCAACGTTTGAATTAAGGTAGGGCAGCGCTTCGTAAATAGCTCCCTCCTCCGCATAGGCTCTGCCTATAAGGCCCAGCGCCTCAGTGTTATCCGGATCGATACCAAGGTATCTCTCCATGTCAGTTTTCGCTGCCTCCCTGTCGCCTGCCCTGATCAGCATCTGTGATCTCTTAAGGAGGAGTTGCGGGTCCGGATGGCCTGCATCGATCAGCCTGGTGTAGACGGTGGCAGCGGCATACCAGTTTCCTTCGCCGGCCCGCGTCTCTGCCAGTGTGTAGAGCCACTCTGCCGGCGTCTCCCTGCTGACCGTCAGGGGCGCCAGTATGCCGGTTGCCTCGCGGTATCTGCCCTTGCTTATCAGTATGCAGGCATTGCAGTATTCTGTCACCGGCATATCCGGATACAAACCTGACAACCCGTTCCATGCCTCCTCAGCCAGGTCAGTGCGTCCGGCCTTCAGGTAATGGTCTATCTCCCAACTCATTCTCTCATATCCCTTGTACCAGTCTTTTTTCCACAGGGCTTTCCATTCGGGGGAGGAGCTGATGGTTCTGAAAGCTTCGTCGAGCAATATTTCCGGTTCATCTTTCCTGTACTGTGACCTCAGGTGAGCCTCCATATAGGCAGCTGCTGCTCTGCCATCGCCCTCCGCCGCAGCGCAAGCCGCCAGGCCGTACATGCCTGATCCAGGCTTCATGTTCTCCGCTGCCATGAAGTCGCTTTTAGCCTCCTTCAACCTGGCAGCCCTGAGGAAGATCTTCCCTCTTACAAGCAACATATCAGCATCAGTGCTTATTTCGCTCATTGGAGAGAGGAGCCCGGCAGCCTCATCATTCTCTCCTCTTTCGGAGAGGGACACAGCGCGCAAAATCGTTTCGTAGCGGCCCTGACCATCAGCCATCACCGATGCTGTCACTATCATAAGCAACAGCAACATCTTTTTCATTCCTTTCATTTTTTGCCCTCCACTATTCCCGGGCCTGCGCCCTTTTCAGTGATCACATGAACGAATCCGCTCAGATGGAACTGTTCCAGTCCGCTTATCCGGTTTTCAAACACCTCACAGTCGTAATAGTAGACGCCTGTGGGTACCACTTTGCCCTTGTAGGTGCCGTCCCAGTTAAGTTTTGGTACCTCGGTGCTGAAGATCAGCACTCCTGCCCTGTTGAAGAGCCTGAACTCCACCCTCTCAACCAGGGCGGATGTCTTGGCCACAAGCCAGTCGTTGAAGTCGTCACCATTGGGAGTGAATACGTTCGGGATCTCGTAGAAGTTGCATGAGTCAACGCAAACCATGACAGACAGCTCGCTTTCATTTCCGTTTTCATCGAATGTGGAAACGGCGTAGCATCCTGCAACATAATCGGGGAGCGAGTGAATATACTTCTGGATTGACCTGTCATTAAAGGTTATCAGCAAGCTAAGTTCCTCCTCGGTGGTCTGTTTGTAATAGAGGTTGTATCCTGCCACATCAGCATAGCAAGCCGGGTCCTCAATGGTCCAGCGCACCATATTGTATAGGCTGTCGCACTGTGATGAAACTGTTAGTTCAGGAGTGCATGGAGGTTCATTATCAACGGGTATGGCGCAGGTACGCTGTGAGAAGTTGATAAGGTCCTTAGGTGTGCCTGTTCCCTGGTATCCCCCGGTAGATACCGCATAGTAACAATACTCTGTGCCGTTGACAAGATTATCATCAACAAAGGTGAGCTGGTTTGTTGTACCTGCCGGTTGCCAGGTGGAGCCGTTAAACCTGAAGAAATCGTATGAGGTGTTTATCCATGGCACATTGCGGGTCAGTGTGAACCTCACCTTCCTGTCGCCCGGTGCAGCAACGAGGAAGAGCGAGGATGCAATGCCCGGGTCTCCCACCATAAACCGGTTGCCGGGTGCGTTGTTGTAAAGCTCTATCCTGTAGACCCAGCCTTTATCGAGGGTGTTGATGAGCGTATCGATGTAAACAGTGTCATTGAGATCAGCAGTAGGCAAGGTGTGTATAAGCTGGTAACCGGTTCCGGCTATCCCTTCTGCCCTGTAAATCAAATATTCATACGGCCCTGTGGCAGGAATGGTGTCGAGACGCTGTGGCTTCTGCCATGCCAGGGTCAGTGAGCCGTTGACAGGGTGGGTGTTGCGTATTGACACATTGGTAATAAGAGGTATACCCGTTATCAGTGAGGTCAGTATCTCATTGGAGGGCTTACTCTCAGTGCCGTTCGGATAGACCGCCACAATTCTGTAAGCGTACTCTATGCCGGCTTCAAGTCCATTACCGTTGTCGGTATCCGTGAAAGTAAGGCTGTTGTAACCTGCCACATAACCAGCCTTGACAAACCCTGCTGACGTTGGTATTCCGTCATAGCAGGAGTCAGCTGAGAAGGAAGAGCCGCCTTCACGCCTGTAGATACTGAACCCTGCTATCTCCTGGGTTCCGTAGGAGGCCCATGAGAGCTGCACGAACTTGCCCTGGGGCACTGCAGCAGTAAGAAGAGGCGATGGCCCCAGCACCTTTATGCTCATATTGTCAATGTCTACCAGCTGAAGCTCCTCATTGAAGTCCTCTGCCTTGATGATGACATCATATGGCTGATGCCTGACGCTGCTATGGCACGGTACCCAGGTAAGCCTCGCAGTTGTCAGTCCCGGGGTTGAACTAAGTGTTGTGAAGAGGGCTGGACAGTCAGATTGGGTAAAGATGCCTGAGGTGGCAATAAGCGCCAGTGAGTCTGCATCAATGTCTGTGGCTGAAATGTCAAGGGAGACGGTCTCGCCTACCTCAACGCAAAGGTCAGGCAGCGGGGAAGTGACAGGCGGGTTATTATCGGTCTCATAGACCTCAATCTGCATGTCACGTACAACTATGCCTATTTTTATTCCGCCACGCCACTCCTGGATCTCCATTGCTACGTTATAAATGCCTATTGCTGTTGGTGTATCCCATACAAGATCGCCTGAGATGGAGTCAACATAAAATTTGTTGGAGGCGGGCGGCAGAGTGTAGTTCAGGATAGGCCTGCCGTCTTCCTTGGTGCAGACCGTAAGCTTATACGACAGGCTGTCGCCGTCAGGGTCAAAGGCGGCAGGGTTATGAATAAATATGTTTCCAAGTGCAGCTTTGTCATAAGGAGGATTTAGGAGCACGGGGGTGCTGTTGCGTCCCACGGCACTATTGACGATAAGCACCGTGGAGATGGAGAAGACCACATTGACTGAGTTGGGGATATTTTCGACCCCGAAATTCCTGTTCGGGTCCTGTACCACTATCTTGTAGACGCCGGGACCGGGATAGGTATGCTGTTCAACGTATACGTTCTTCTTGTAGTTGTTGGGCAGAAAGGTCTCTGAGTCTCTTCCGACGCTTGTGATGGAGTTGTCGCCCCACTCCACGTCGAGTGCCGGTCTGTCGGCCTTGCTGAGAGTATATGTAAAGGTTGTGACGGTCACCTCATAGGTGAGGTCGGATATCTGGCTGTATGTTATCTCCCCGGCCCTGTTGTGGGTGGCAAGCGCGCCAGGGATAATCAAACACAGGAATATTAATAATGCAGTTACTCTTTTTATCATCTCTATCGCTTTCATTTGACTTTGTAAATCTTCAGTGTGTCTGTGGATGTGAATCTGTAACCATCTTCGATGGCGTCAAAACTGAAGAGAAGCATATTAGCCTGGTCATCATACAGTCTTGTCATGATGCGGTTCATCACTGTAACCTCTCTGACCATCACTCCTCCCTCAGCGCTCAGGCTGAATCTGTGTTCCAGTCCGTCAGCCTCCGTTTTCAGCAGTTTCATCTTAACAGGCCTCCCATCCTCCATTATAATCACCCTGTCGGCAAGATATTGAAAATATCTCTCAGTCTGATCACCTTCGATTGATCCTCCTGTTGACCGGCCGAGGTTCATGTCTTCCTCCAGATCGTCGCTGTAGACTTTAACAAATACCGCATAGACCCTGTTCACGGTGTCATATTCAATTCCGGTGAGTGACACATGAACAGGATGAAGCAGGAGCAATATGAACAGTGACAATATCTTCATGCCGGCACACCACTTTTACAACAAAAATCAAGCCATCAGGTCGGTTTCGCTTATACTCACTCTCTCCTTAAGGTATTCGACTGTTCCTACCTCAATGAAGGAGAATCCCGTACCACGTGAAAAGTTCCCGGCGAGGACAACCACAATATCGTTATCGCTGAGGTTATGTTTTTTTAAAAGTTCTCTGAGGGAGACCCGGAGGAACTCATCTGCTGACATCTTTTTTTCCATATAGACGGGAATCACCCCGTATGACAGGGCCAGTTCCCTCATAGTCCGGTATGTGTAACACTGTGCAATTATGGGGTGGAAGCCGCGGAAAGCCGCCATATTTCTTATTGCTGTGCCGTTGACGGTATCAGCCAGGATGGCTTTGGCCTTGATCCTTACGGAAGTCTTCACGGCCACCTTGGCCAGGTAGGCCGATACGGGGCCACTCAGTGATCCGGCGGGCATCTCAACATACTGGTCTTTGTCTTTCTCTACCTCGCTGGCTATCCGTGTCATTGTTTTCACCGCCTCAACGGGGTATTTCCCCGCTGCCGTCTCACCGCTCAGCATGACGGCGTCGGTCTGACTGTATACGGCATTGGCCACATCACTTACCTCAGCCCTTGTGGGTCGCGGGTTGACTATCATTGTATGAAGCATCTGGGTAGCAACGATTACGGGCTTGCGTTGCTCAATGCATTTGGAGATGATGGTTCTCTGTATCCCCGGTATCCTTTCAAACGGGACTTCGATAGCCAGGTCGCCTCTGGCTACCATTATGCCGTACGAATGTTCCATTATCTCTTCAAGATTATCGACCCCCTGCTGGTTTTCGATCTTGGCGATAATCTTGATTTTGCTCGAGTGCCTGTCAAGCAACTGCTGAACAGCGATCACATCTTGCTTGTTTCTCACAAACGAGTGTGCTATGAACTCGATGTCAAGCCTCACAGCCAGGTCAATAAAGTTCATATCACGGTCGCTCACCGAAGGGAGGTTGATCCTTATCTGGGGTATGTTGACCGTTTTTCTTGAACCCAGGGTTCCGTCATTCTCTATTCTTCCTATAAGCACATCGCCCTCCCTCTTCATGACCCTTATCTCCAGCTCACCGTCGTCAATAAGGATAAAAGCGCCCTCAGGCACATATGCGGCTATATCCGAGAAATTGACGTTGATCGCCTCTGATGAGGTTTTTTCGTTCACATTTCCGGAAACCTTTACCTTCTGTCCCTTAAGGAATATAATGGGTTCATCACATATGGTGGTTCTGATTTCCGGTCCCTTGGTGTCAAGAAGCAGGGCTATCTTATCCGAAACGCTCCTCACATTGGTGACGATTTTCTTTACCCCGTCAGGGTCAAGGTGGGCGGAGTTTATCCTGACCACATCCATCCCTGCCTCAAACAGGCTGCGCAGAAAGTCCGGTTCGCAGTTCTTGTCTGAGATTGTTGCAACAATCTTGGTTCTCTTTTTAATAAGGCTTTTTGCCATTGGATATTATTTCTTTAAGATTCCTAAGAGTGCCTCCACGGCAAGCCGGTAACCGTCAACACCCAGTCCCATCACCGTTCCCCTGCAGTAGCGGCCCGTGAGGCTGGTGTGCCTGTACTCCTCCCTCGACAGAAGGTTTGAGATATGGACCTCGATGACAGGTATGCCAATTGCGGCTATGGCATCAGCTATTGCCACCGAGGTGTGAGTGTATCCGCCAGGATTGATCACCACTCCGTCAGAGCCCTGGCCGGCAGCCTGAACCATGTTCACCAGCTCACCCTCTGTGTTAGACTGAGAATAGGTAAAATTTATGTCAGGATAACGGGCCTGAAGTGCCTTCATGACAGTATCAAAACCTTCAGTTCCGTATATCTCAGGTTCCCTCCTGCCGAGAAGGTTGAGATTAGGTCCGTTGATGATCTCAATTTTCATCAGAATATAATTGACTTTAAAGGTATGATGGAACCACACATGCTTGTAAAATTATATTTATTCGTGATTGCGATTGTGTTCAATCATGTGGGTTTCATAATTTGGATTAAGGGCAGTGATGGTTGCCGGCGGTACAAAAATAAAGAAATGAGCGGATTTTTGACCGTTATATAGTATAACTTTGAGCGGGAGCAGGCGACCATATGACAGTGCCATGGACAGAAGCGGTGAAGGGTTTCGGGAGGTACCTCAGGATTGAGAGGTCTCTCTCGCCAAACAGTGTTTCCGCTTACCGCAATGATGTCCGTAAGCTTATGGAGTACGTCTTTGAACATAAGGGAGGTCGTCTGCCTGCTGAACTCACCTACGAAGATCTGAGTGATTTCGTTGCCTTTACTGCCGGCAGGGAGGATACGGCGCGGACACAGGCGAGGCTGATATCGGGCATCAGGTCGTTCTGCCGGTACATGCTTATTGAGAATATCATTGCCGATGACCCATCGGCCCTGCTCGAGTCACCGCGCACAGTGATGAAGCTGCCGGAGGTACTGTCTGTTAAAGAGATAGACGGTATGGTTGATTCGATAGACCTCAGCACACCGGAAGGGCACAGGAACAGGGCTATCATAGAGACTATGTACGGCTGCGGGCTGAGGGTCTCAGAGCTGGTGAACATGCGCCTTACCGACATTCACCGCAGCGAAGGGTTCGTCAGTGTCACCGGCAAGGGCAACAAACAGCGCCTGGTGCCGCTGGGCTCAGTGGCGCTGAAGGAGATTGACATGTATATGGAGTGCCGGATGATGATGCCCGTCATAACCGACCTGAATGTGCTGTTTCTGAACAGACGGGGGAAGAAGCTCACCAGGGTGATGGTCTTTATGATCATTAAAAAAACCGCCGAAGCTGCCGGTATAAGAAAAAATATCAGTCCTCATACCCTCCGCCACTCCTTTGCCACACACCTTGTTGAAGGCGGCGCTGACCTGAGGGCTGTACAGGAGATGCTGGGGCATGAGTCCATCACAACCACAGAGATCTACACTCATATTGACAGGAGCTATCTGAGGGATACCCTGCTCATGTACCACCCCAGGGCCCATAAGAGTTAGTAATCATGCCAGCCGCCGGATGATCCGGCCTGCCATAGCCCACTTTCCGCAACATACCTTCCGCCTGCACACACCTGTCCTGTTAGGGATTCTTCCGGCCTGCCTGAGCCGGCCCGCCGCAAATAGAAGAAAGGATATTTCATATTATCCGCCTTTTTATTACCTTTGCGGTTCGAAAAAAAACAGTTTTATTAATAAATAATCAGATTGAATATGTCAAAAGTTAAACGCGTTTATTCCTTCGGCAACAGGACAGCCGATGGCAGGACAGATATGAAGAATCTGCTTGGCGGCAAGGGAGCCAATCTGGCTGAGATGTGTCTCCTTGGCCTTCCGGTACCGGCCGGTTTTACTATCACCACCGATGTATGTACGGAGTATTATCAGAACAATCATCAGCTTCCTGCTGAACTCATGCCTGAGGTATGGGAAGCCATGAAGAAGACTGAAGAGGCTATGGGCATGAAGTACGGTGACAAGGAGAATGCTCTCCTGGTTTCATGCCGTTCAGGAGCCCGCAGCTCTATGCCCGGGATGATGGACACTGTCCTTAATATTGGTTTATGCTCGGAAACAATCCCCGGCCTCATCAAAAAAACCGGCAATCCCCGTTTCGTATGGGACTCATACCGTCGTCTCATTATGATGTACGCCGACGTTGTGATGGAGAAGGCTGAAGGCATGGAGCCGGCTGACGGCAAAGGCATCCGCAAGCAGCTTGACGAGATGCTTGATGAGTTCAAGCACACCAAGGGTTACAAGTCAGACACTGAACTCACATCCGACGAGCTTAAGAATCTTGCCGAGGAATTCAAGAAGAGGATCAGGCAGTCACTTGGAAACGATTTTCCGGATGACGCACGCCAGCAACTGGAAGGCAGTATCAAGGCAGTGTTCAAAAGCTGGAACGGTAAGAAAGCTGTTTCTTACAGGCGTATTGAGGGTATTCCTGATGACTGGGGTACA
>DCSU01000132.1:0-5546 GCA_002325785.1 Bacteroidales bacterium UBA1458
CGCGTTGGCCAGTCCGAGATTGCCCTCCCCATTTTCAAAGTCTATGGGATTGACCTTATGGGGCATGGCTGACGAACCGATCTCGCCCTTAACAATGGTCTGCTTGAAATAATCGAGCGAGATATAGCTCCAGAGGTCCCGGCAGAGATCAATAATAATTGTATTGATCCGGCTGATGTTGTCAAACAGCGCTGCCAGTCCGTCATAGTGTTCGATCTGCGTGGTTGTCTGCTGTCTCTCGAGGCCCAACTGTTCATTAAGGAACCGGTTGGCAAAATCCACCCAGTCGACCGCCGGGTATGCCACCTTGTGTGCGTTGAGATTACCTGTGGCGCCACCGAACTTGCCGCTGTATTTCGTCATCATCAGCGTCATCAGCTCACCGTCGAGCCTCTCACTGAAGACCGCCAGCTCCTTTCCCAGCCTGGTGGGGGTAGCCGGCTGGCCGTGTGTATGCGCCAGCATTGGCAGATCGGCCCACTCCTCTGCTATTGCTTCAATAGCCTCACGGAGTGAGACCAGAAGCGGTATCAATATCTCCCTGACCGAGTCCCTGATGGCCATCGGCATGGCAGTATTGTTTATGTCCTGTGAGGTCAGACCGAAATGCACGAACTCACTCCATCTGCCGAGACCAATAGCAACAACCTTTTCCTTTACAAAGTACTCCACGGCCTTGACGTCATGGTTGGTGACGGCCTCCTTCTGCTTGATAAATTCAGCATCGACAGGGGAAAAATCGCGGTAAACAGATCGAAGTTCATGTTCCTTCTTTTCCGGAAAACCCGCAAACTGAGGAAGGCGGGCCTGCGCCAGAGCAATGAAATACTCTGTTTCCACTTGCACCCGGTAGCGCATAAGTCCGAATTCCGAATAGAACGGGATCAACTCCGTCACCCGATCACCGTAGCGGCCATCGACCGGTGAAATTGCCTTTAAGCGGTCCGTCATATTATTTCCTCACCGTGAATTAATCAATGAATCAAAAAACAAAAATACTATTTTGTACTGGTGTAAAAAAATTGAACCTTTGCAATTATCTGCTTGTTGAATAAAAGAGATGGAGAAGATCAGGGTATCAGCAGTCAAATACATTAACAGTTATCCGTTCATCATAGGCCTTCGCGACGGTGAGGTGGCGCGTATGATAGACCTTGAGGTGTGTCATCCCTCCGAGTGTGCCGACAGGCTTATTGCAGGAGATACGGATATCGGTCTGATACCGGTTGCCATGGTTGCATCGATGAAGGAGTATCATATTGTGAGCGACTACTGTCTCAGCACCAACGGTGAGGTCCGCACAGTGCTGCTGGTAAGCAACACTCCGTTTGAACAGGTAACCACGATTTACCTGGATTACCGGTCGAGGAGCTCGGTCACCCTCTGCCGCATCCTGGCTGCCAGGTCGTGGAAACGTGAATTTAACTGGCTCTCCGCATCGGAGGAGTTTGACATCACTGCCATGAAGCAGGGCGAAGCGGCTGTCATGATAGGCGACCGCTGTTTTGAGTATGCTCACCTGTTCGCCCTGAGACTCGACCTGGGTCTCGAGTGGAAGAAATTTACAGGTCTGCCCTTCGTCTTTGCCTGCTGGGTCTCCGCAAGACCCCTTCCTGCTGAGTTCATAGTTCTTTTTAACAAGGCCCTCGGCGAAGGACTTGAGAGGAGGAATGAGGCGGTTTCGCTTCTGAAAGAGGGGGCGGCAGCCACACCGGAAGAGGTAATTTATTACCTGAACCACAATATCGATTTTCGTCTCGATGACCGCAAAAGGGAGGCCCTGTCGAAATTTATCGGTTATATAAAAGAACTAAAGCTAAATCCATGAATAAGCTCTTTCTCAAACTCATCATCCTGCTATTAATTTTCTCCGTCTCAGGCGGGGCATCAGAGGCTCAGACGGGGCCTGACACCACCACCCTGGTGTACAAGGTAAAAATTGACAAGATGATAGCGGCGCCGCTGTGGCGCAGCGTGAAGAAGAGCTTCGTTGAGGCCGACTCGGTGAACGCTGATTTCATACTTATTCATATGAACACCTATGGCGGACAGGTCGATATTGCGGACTCAATGCGCACCCTCATACTGAATTATCCTATCCCCGTGCTGGTCTTTATAGACAATCAGGCCATCTCTGCCGGTGCCCTGATAGCAATAGCGGCTGACAGTGTCTACATGAGGCCCGGCGCCAGCATCGGCGCTGCCACCGTGGTAGACCAGACCGGAGCAAAGATGCCTGACAAATACCAGTCATTCATGCGTGGCATGATGAGAGCCACGGCGGAAGCCCACGGCAAGAAGCCGGTGGTGAAGGATAGCGACACCACATGGGTGTGGCACCGCGATCCGGAGATAGCACAGGCGATGGTGGACCCGTCAATTGTGTTGGAAGGTATCGTTGACACCGGCCAGGTACTGACTCTTACAACCCTTGAAGCCATTAAATACGGTTTCTGCGAAGGCGAGGCCGGGACGGTTGAGGAAGTGATCGCCAGTGCAGGCATAGAGAATTACACAATAAAGGAACTGAAGCTCACAGGTGTGGACAGGATCATCATGCTGCTTATCAATCCTGCCGTCTCAGGACTTCTCATCATACTTATCATCGGCGGAATCTACTTCGAACTGCAGTCGCCCGGCATAGGATTCCCCCTGGCAGCTGCGGTATTCGCAGCGCTGCTGTACTTCGCACCTCTTTACCTGGAAGGGATAGCCGCCAACTGGCACCTCATGATCTTCATAATAGGAATAATACTTGTGATGGTTGAGATCTTTGCCATACCCGGCTTTGGCGTCACAGGTGTACTCGGGGTGATTGGCATTGTAACCGGACTGGCTTTTGTCATGATTGATAAGATCGTCTTCAGGTTCGGACCCTCAGGTGACGGCGTAAGGGAGGTGGTTGCATCATTTGCCATTGTGGTGCTTGCCGCAGTGCTGGCATTCGGCCTCTCTCTGTGGCTCTCGAGAAAAATGTTTGCCCCGAACCGGCTCTTCGGAAGCCTGGCGCTGGAAAAATCAGTGAACCAGGCTGACGGCTTCGTGAGTTTTGATATGGACAAGCTGGCTGCGCTGGTCGGCACCACCGGAACCGCTCACACTGTCCTTCGTCCTTCAGGAAAGGTGATGATAGAGGGTGAAGTTTATTCTGCCGTGGCTGAGACAGGATTTATACCGAAGGGTACGGCCATAACCGTCAGAAGGGAAGAACAGGGCCACCTCTATGTGGTGCCTTCCAACAAGGCATGATGGGTCATGCAGACGATAACCGTCAGACCATATTCAAAAGGCGACTTCCCGGGCATAATGAAGCTCTGGACAGCCACCGGACTCAGCAGGCCCGAGAGAGGAGACGACGAGGCTGCTGTTGAACGCAGCATTGCACTTGGGGGGATGATGCTTGTAATGTGCGGCGGAGATGCAGGAAGTGAAACAGACAGGAAAACAGGCAGTGATACAGGCAGTGACATCTTAGGCACCTCCTGGATGACATTCGACGGCAGACGCATCCACCTGCACCACTTCGGGATCATTCCTGCATTCCAGGGAAAGGGCCTCTCAGGTTTACTGCTGAAGGAATCGCTAAGATTCGTTAAGGAAAAAGGATACCAGGTAAAACTTGAGGTTCACAGGAGTAACAGAACCGCAATTCATCTGTACAGGAAAGCAGGATTCGAATATCTCGGAGACTATGACATCTATATAATCAGGGATATACAATCACTTGAAATCTAAAATGTTAAAATAACCTTAAAGAGAGGTTTTTATTTCCGGAATCTGTTATTATTTTGTATATTTGGGAAAATATATCCATAAAAAATCATGGCACGAACAATTACTTTTTCAGATCTGAGGAAGATCAAGGATCAGCTTCCTGACGGGAGCATTAAGAAGATAGCAGTTGAGCTCGATATGTCCGAGGAAACCGTCAGGAATTATTTTGGAGGCTGGAACTTCGATCGTGGGCAGAGTGCCGGGATCCACATAGAAAAAGGACCCGAAGGGGGAATAGTCACCATAGAAGACACAACAGTACTGGACCTTGCTGAAAGTATGCTGCCACGCTAATTTCGCACCCCGACAGGTGACAAAAAGCAAAAGTTTTTACTTTTGCTTTTTTTATGTCCGAAATTCGGCACCCGTCACCGACAACTTCACAGATAAAATAAGATGAACCACAAGCTCTGCATTGCAACTCTTTCAGTCATTCTGACCGCAGGTCTCAACGCCCAGGAGAGAATCCTCACTCCTCAGCTCAGGTATGATGAGAATCACAGCCTCACCTGGGAGGAGGCCATCAGCTTTTATACCGAACTTGACAGGGCTTATCCGGAGGCCACCCTGCTTGAGATGGGCATGACCGATGCCGGCAGACCGCTGCACCTCTTTATCATCAGCGGCGACGGGGAGTTTGAGCCGGAGGCTGCTCGCAGGCATGGTAAGGCCATCGTTCTCATCAACAACGGTATCCACCCGGGCGAACCTGAGGGCATTGATGCCAGCGCACGGTTTGCAGCCGACATTCTTGCCAACAGGAACGGCATGAAAAAATACCTGCGCAACACAGTGGTGGCAATCATCCCGGTATATAACATCGGTGGTGCACTTTCCCGCAGCCAGTACTGGCGTATAAACCAGAACGGTCCGGATGAGAAGGGAGCCAGACGCAATACACGGTTCCTCGATCTCAACCGCGACTTCGTCAAGCAGGATTCACGTGATGCCCGCGCCTTTGCGGAGATCTACAGCTACCTTGATCCGGACGTCTTCCTTGATACTCATACCACTAACGGATCAGACCACCAGTTCACCGTGACGCTCATAGCAACACAGCCTGAGAAGATGTTTCCGGAGATGCAGGAGTACTTCCGCGGAGAGATGCTGCATGAACTCTACAACCGCATGAAAACGGCGCATGGCAATGAAATGATTCCCTATGTCCAGTATACCGACAGAGGCGAGATAAAGGCAATTATCGGTTTTGAGGAACAATCATACTATTCAACCGGATATTCCTCGCTCTTTAACTCCTTCGGATTCATGACTGAGACACTCGTCTATAAGCCATACCCGGAACGAGTAAAGGGGACACTGCAATTCATAACCGAGCTGGTGCGGTTTACCTCATTGAACCACAAGGATATACTCAGACTGAGGAAGGAAGCCGACAGACGCACTATCAGCGCCGCAGAATACGTGATAGACTGGGAACAGGACACCACCAGGTGGGATCTGCTGGAATACCACGGATACAGGTACGAGGAGACCGTCACCCCAATCACCGGTAGAAAGTCGGGCTTCTATAATCATGAAAAGCCTTACACTGACACCATCAGGTATTATAACTATTTCGTACCTGCTGTTACCGTAGCCGCACCCGAGGCCTATATTGTCCCATTTGCCTGGGAGGAGGTCATTGAACGGCTCAGTGCCAACGGTGTTGCAATGCGTCAGTTGCAGAATGATACCACCCTCACTGTTGAGACCTACTATATAGACAGCTATGAACCGGCGAAACGAGCCACCCAGGGACACTATTTCAACAG
>DCSU01000132.1:5587-7833 GCA_002325785.1 Bacteroidales bacterium UBA1458
CTCAACCAGAGAGCCAACAAATACATCGTCTGCATGCTTGAGCCGCAGAGCGAATCAGGGTTCTTTGCCTGGAACTTCTTTGACTCGTTCCTTGAGGGCCAGGACTGGTATTCCGTATGGGGATTTGAGAGTCATCTGAAGGTACTGCTTGACAGTGACCCCGGCATCAGGGCCGCCTTTGACAAAGCCCGCAGCGAAGATGAAAGAATGGCCTCCGACCCGGTGGTGCAACTACAGTGGCTCTATCAAAACACCCCGGTGTCCGAGCTCGAGAAGAGGACCCGGTTATATCCCGTAGGCCGGATAATGAAAAAAGACAATCTGTAACACAACAGTAACTGATCACTTATGTCAGACGCCAAGCTTAATCAAACCTATGACAGCGAGGAGTTCCGCCGTCAGGGCCATGAACTGATAGATATACTTGCCGACTACCTTGGTAAGGCCACCTCACGCAGTGAGATGCCGGTTCTGAGGAATATCGAGCCTGATGATCTTGTCAGGGAGTTTGCCTTTGACAGCCCCGAAAACAAAGATCTGCCCCTCAGCGGTTATGTCCGTAAGGTCATAGAAAGCATGAATCACATGCACCACCCTCGTTTTGTAGGACATCAGAACACTCCTCCCCTGACGGCCGGTATCATTGCGCAGATGTGCACCACACTGCTCAACAACGGTGTGGCAGTCTACGAGATGGGTCCGGCGGCAATGGCCGCAGAGCGAAACGTTGTCAGGTACATAACCCGGCTGACAGGCTTCGGCAGTGAGGCTGACGGCATCTTCACCCACGGAGGCAGCGCAGGCAACCTGACAGGACTGCTTGCAGCGCGTCAGGCAATGAGTGAATACAACATCTGGGAGGAGGGTGTGAGGCACGACAGGCCGGTGGGGATCATCATCTCCGACCAGTCGCACTACAGTGTATCACGCAATGCGAAGGTAATAGGACTGGGCGCCGGGTCGATAATCAGGATACCTTATGACAGTCGCTACGCCATGCAGACAAAACTCCTTAAAGAGACAAAGCAGAAGGCCGAAGATAAAGGGATAAGGGTGATATGCGTGGCCGCCAATGCATGCTCAACAGCGACGGGCACATATGACAATCTCGAGGAGATTGCCGCCTTCTGCCGTGACAACAAGCTCTGGTTTCATGTTGACGGGGCACATGGCCTGGGAGTGCTCTTCTCCGAAAGGTACCGGCACCTGGTCAGAGGGATAGAATACGCTGACTCCGTGGTTCTCGACTTTCACAAGATGTTACTGACACCCGGGCTTAACACCATGGTGCTCTTCCGTGACGGTAAACGGTCTTATGAGACATTCGCCCAGAAAGCAGGATACCTGTTTGACAAACAGGACGAAAACGAATGGTTCAATGGGGCCAAAAGAACACTGGAGTGTACTAAAAGTGCACTTGGAATAGTGGCGTGGGCAGTGATAAAATATTACGGCGACGAGGTTTTGGGCAGGTATATCGACAGCCGTTATGACCTTGCTTTGTGGTTCGCTGAAGCAATCAGGTCTGAGAGTGAGATGGAGCTTGCGGTGACTCCTGAATCAAATATTGTCTGTTTCAGGTACGCTCCTGCCGGAATCAGCAGGGAGAAGCTTAATGACCTCAACAGGAGAATGAGAAAAGAGATAGTGAAGAGCGGTGAGTTCTACCTCGTTCAGACGGAGCTTGATGGCACCATCTGGCTTCGCACAGCACTGATGAACGCAATGACTGATGAAAACGACCTCCGCCAGCTGATCACTGCAATAAAGCGACACGGAGCAAAGTTTGAAAACCAATAGGTTACCTGGCAAAAAAATCCAGCACGGTCTCTCCTTCGAGAGATGCAACCAGGTTATCTCCCTTTTGAACAGGTCCCACCCCTGACGGTGTCCCGGTAAAGATCAGATCCCCGGTCTTTAAGGTATAATATCTTGATACATAAGATATTATGTCATTAAATGAAAAAATAAGATCAGAAGTGTTTCCAGACTGTTTCNNTCGAGGGCAAAACTGATATCTGCCATGTCAGTAAATTTCTCCTTTGCAATGAAAGTGCCCAGTGGCGCAGAGCCGTCGAAGGTCTTGGAGAGCTCCCACGGATGACCGGCCTTTGAGAACTTATTCTGGAGATCACGCGCCGTAAAGTCAATGCCCACAGTCAGGGCATCAAAATAACGTCCGGCATACCTTGCGGTAATGCCTTTTCCCAGTTTTGAGATTCGCAGAACGATCTCCGCCTCGTACT
>DCSU01000123.1:0-6018 GCA_002325785.1 Bacteroidales bacterium UBA1458
CTCCTGAATCAAAATTCGGACTTGGCACCATCGCAATACATGAAGGCAAATATGATCAGGCAGTCAACCTGCTCGGTGACAAACCCACGATGAACCTGGCTCTTGCACAGCTTCTGAAGGGTGACCTCAACAAAGCAAAGACAACCATGGAATCAGTGAAACCATGCAAGTGCGGCGCTCCTTCATACTTAAATGCTGTCATTGCAGCACGTCTCGACAATAAGGACGGCGTTCTCAACGGTCTCCGCGAAGCTATCGGCTACAACTCTGACTGGAAGAACTACGCCCGGACTGATCTCGAGTTTGCAAAGTTCTTTATGGATGACACATTCAAGTCTGTCACGCAGTAATCAGGCGTTATAAAAACAGAACCCCGTTTGCCGGATGGCAGACGGGGTTTTTTTATGGCTTGCCGGGGATCTTTCCTGCCAGCTCCCATAATACTATGCCTGCGCTGACAGCCACATTGAATGAGTGCTTCGTGCCATACTGGGGTATCTCTACACAGGCATCCGACAGATTTACCACCTCCTCACTCACTCCCCTGATCTCGTGCCCGAAAACCAGTGCGTAGCTTTTCCCGGCTTCGGCAACAAAACAGTCAAGCGCAACAGACTCGTCAGCCTGCTCCACAGAGACTATCAGATACCCTTTCGCCTTTAACTCCGCCACTGCTTCAGCTGCACTGTTAAAGTACCTCCAGGCAACCGATTCAGTGGCTCCCAACGCAGTCTTGTGAATCTCCCTGTGGGGAGGAGTAGCCGTTATGCCGCACAGGTAAACAGCCTCAACAAGAAAGGCATCTGCGGTGCGGAAGATCGATCCTACATTGTTCAGACTCCTTACATTGTCAAGCACAATGATGAACGGCGACTTGGCAGATGACCTGAACTCCGGTACACTCTTACGGTGCAACTCATCATTGGAAAGCTTCCTCATTCAAGAAAATATTTAGCGAAATTAATTATAAAAATGAGTAAATTACATACGTAATTGCTGAGAGAAACTTTTATAACCCCACACCAGACAGACCGTCATGAATATTCACGAATACCAGGGAAAATCAATTCTGCAGGCTCACGGAGTAGCTGTACAGGAAGGATTCATCGCCGAGACAGCCGGACAGGCAAAGCTTGTGGCCGAAGAGCTTCAGAAGAAGTACGGTACTGAAATCTTTGTCATCAAAGCCCAGATCCATGCCGGCGGCAGAGGCAAGGGTGGCGGGGTGAAGATCGCCCGTTCACCAGAGGAGGCAGCCGAGGTGGCTTCGCGCATGCTGGGCATGACACTTGTGACACATCAGACCGGTCCGGAAGGGAAAGTGGTGCACAAGGTACTCGTTGCCCGCGATGTATATTACAAGGGTGAGTCCGAAACCAGGGAGTTCTACCTCTCCATTCTCCTTGACCGCAGAAGATCGGCCTACGTGGTAATCTATTCCACTGAGGGTGGCATGGATATCGAAGAGGTGGCTGCCAAAAATCCTGAGGCGATTTTTACCGAAGTGGTCGACTCAACCTGCTGCCTGCATGAATTCCAGATGCGTACCATCGCATCCAACCTCGGCCTTCATGGCAAGGCCTACAAGGAGATGACACACTTCATAAGTGGGCTATGGGATGCATTTGTCAGCTCTGATGCATCAATGATGGAGATCAACCCGCTCCTCAAGACGAGTGATGACAGGGTCCTGGCAGTAGACTGCAAGGTCTCGCTCGATGACAATTCACTTTACCGCCAGCCTGAGCTGGCTGCCATGCGTGACCTGAACGAGGAGGACCCCACAGAGGTTGAGGCTTCTGCCAGCAACCTCAACTATGTCAAGCTGGATGGCGACGTGGGTTGTATGGTAAATGGCGCCGGCCTGGCCATGGCAACAATGGACCTTATACAGCTCTCCGGTGGCAAACCAGCCAACTTCCTTGATGTGGGCGGCGGCGCAAGCCCAAAGACAGTTGAGGCCGGGTTCAGAATAATACTCAAGGACCCGAATGTAAGGGCTATACTTGTCAATATCTTCGGCGGGATCGTCAGGTGTGACCGCGTGGCCGGTGGGATTATAGAAGCATACAAGACCATCGGTGATATAACCATACCGGTCATTGTAAGGCTGCAGGGCACCAATGCCATTGAGGCAAAAGAACTTATTGACAACTCGGGACTGAAGGTGATTGCGGCATCCACCTTCACCGATGCTGCCGAAAAAGTCAGGGCAGCGCTGAGGTAGCCACATAAAAAAACCACCGTTGATAAGTTCCGGCCTGTGGGCCGGCCCGAACAGCCTTTTATTTATAATTTGCTGTCGTTTCAGATAATGCAAAACGAGTTCGCAGATATTATCATACCTGTTGCCGTGGGCAGCAGCTATACCTATGGCATACCACAGGGGCTACGGGCAGACCTGCATCGGGGAAGCCTTGTCACTGTGCCGTTTGGCCGGAGCAGTAGCGCTACAGGCCTTGTCATCAGTATTCACAGTAACCCTCCGGAAGGATTTGTCCCGAAGGAGATAACCGGTTTACTGCCGGAAGAGGCATCGGTTAATGACCGTCTCACTGATTTTATCCTCTGGATAGCTGATTATTATATGGCTTACCCCGGTGAGGTGATGAAGGCCGCCATTCCCTCAGCGGAGGACCTTCCGGGAGGGAAGGTGACGAGAAGAAAACGGCGCGCCGACACTGCCGGGGACCGCGGGGTTACCATGCCTGCAAGCCTTAATGAGGTCCAGTCCACGGCGTATGACACCATCAGGGAGCTGTTCATCGAGCGCGAGACAGTGCTTCTTCACGGGGTCACCTCCAGCGGCAAGACGGAGATCTATATTCACCTTATGCAGGAGGAGCTTGCCCGGGGCAGGCAGGTACTGTACATGCTTCCTGAGATAGCCCTGACAACGCAGATAATCGAACGTCTGCAGCGGCATTTCGGTGATTCTATCGGTGTTTTCCATTCGCGCCTGACACCTGGCGCACGCCGTGAGGTCCGGAGAAAGGTCAGCGACGGCACCCTCAGCGCCGTGCTGGGGGTCAGGTCCTCGCTCTTCCTCCCCTTCAGGGACCTCGGCCTGATAATCGTAGATGAGGAGCATGACTCATCATATAAGCAGTATGACCCTGCACCCCGTTATCATGCCCGTGACGCCGCCATGATGCTTTCGCGCATCCATGGCGGCAGAACCCTGCTTGGGTCAGCCACTCCCTCGCTTGAGAGCTACTATAACGCCTCTGCCGGCAGGTTCGGGTATGTTGAACTCCTGACCCGCTACGGTGATGTCATGATGCCTGAGATGATAGTCGCAGATACTCGCACCTTCGGCAAGAAGAAGAAAATGGTTTCACTCTTTTCTCCCCGGCTCCTTGAGGCCATTGAGGAGGCGCTGGGAAAGGAAGAGCAGGTGATACTTTTCCAGAACAGGCGGGGATTCTCTCCTTACCTGATGTGCCCCGACTGCGGATGGGTGCCTGGCTGCACCAGCTGCTCAGTCAGTTATACCTATCATAAGAGCATCGGCAGGATGGTCTGCCATTACTGCGGCAGAAGCGTGAAGCTGCCGTCAGCATGCCCGGAATGCGGATCAGAGGCGCTGACAACAAAAGGATTCGGTACAGAGAAGATCGAAGAGGAGATCAGGCTGCTCTTCCCTTCGGCCAGGGTGGCACGGATGGACCAGGATACCACCCGGAGGAGAACAGCCTCCTCAGAGATACTTTCCGGATTCGCCGCAGGCGAGACGGACATCCTTATAGGGACGCAGATGATCTCCAAGGGGCTCGATTTCGAGAGGCTGACAGTGGTGGGCATACTTGATGCCGACAACATGTTGCATTTTCCCGATTTCAGGGCCTTTGAACGCAGCTTCCAGCTGATGGAACAGGTCAGCGGCAGGGCCGGGAGACGTACACGCCGCGGAAGGGTGATCATCCAGACAGCTGACCCGGCTCATATCATCCTGAGGCAGGTGCTTAAGCACGACTATAAGGCGATGTGCAACAGCCAGCTTGAGGAGAGGTCGCTCTTCGGTTATCCCCCCTTCACAAAGATCATCAGGCTCTCGGTCCGGCATCGTGACCAGGATGAACTGAATATCTCGGCTGAACGTCTGGCCGGGAGCCTGCGCAGACAGCTCGGCAGCCATCTCCTCGGACCAGAGTTCCCCGTGATAATGCAGGTGCAGAACTGGTACATCAAGACAATCATGATCAAGATTGACAGCAGCCTCTCTCCGTCAAAGGTGAAGGAGCTGATACGGCGGGCCATGGAGAACGAGCTGAAGATGCCAAGAAAAGGATTCCTGCGTATCCATGCCGACGTTGACCCGCAGTGACAACGGTTGCCCATTCGCATTAAAAGTTTATTTTTACAGGTTCAAAAGCCTTTCATGAAGATAGAGGTATCAAACGGAGAGATAGCCGACAAACTGACGATCATCGAACTTAAGCTGGAGAAGATCACCGATCCGGTAAAGCGGGTGAACCTGGAGAAGGAACACCTGATACTTGAGGAAGCTGTGGCTGCCTTCCTGAAGAAAAGTGACCCTCTCTACCTCGATTTGTACAGGGTCAATGCCGAGCTGTGGGATATTGAAGACCATATAAGGGATCTTGAACGCAAAAAGGATTTTGGCCATGATTTCATTGAGACTGCCAGGGCGGTCTATTTCAGGAATGATCTGCGTTCAGAGATAAAGAGAGAGATAAACCTTGCTACCGGGTCAGGCCTGGTGGAAGAGAAATCTTACGAAAAGTATTGAGATGAGCCTTCTTGTGATACGCACATCATCAATGGGTGATGTGATAATGACCTTGCCTCTTCTGCGTTCCTTCGCTGCATCATGGCCGGACGAGGAGCTCATTTTTGCAACCAAAAAGCCGTTTGACAGTTTCGTTCAGGATATACCCGGAGTCAGGGTATTTCTTTCCGATCACCATGGCAGGCACCGGGGGTTCACCGGGCTGCTGCGCGTCTGGAAGGATATTTGCAGTCAGCATGATATTACCGCGGTTGCAGACCTGCATGATGTGATCAGGTCGAAGATACTCCGCTTCCTGTTCCGCATGGGAGGCTGTCGTGTTGCGGTCATTGACAAGCAGAGGTCCGCAAGGCGAAAGCTTGTTCGCGGGAGGCTGAACGGCTCACTGAGGCATACCGTAGAGCGCTATGGCGATGTATTTGCCCGCGCCGGCTACCCTGTAGCCATTCTGCCCGGGCCCTGGATAAAGCCATCAGAGAAGGCGATGGGGAAAGCGGTATCAATCACGGCCGGCCGGACCGGACCCCTGGTGGGCGTTGCCCCTCTTGCCCGGCACAGGCTGAAGATGTGGCCGGCAGACAAGATGACGGAGATGCTCAGGATGATGACATCGCAAAATGTATGCACTCTACTGCTCTTCGGCAGCCCGGATGAGACCAGGAGTATTGATGACCTTGCTGCATTGGTCCCCGGATCGATACCCATGGCCGGGATGATAAGCCTTGATGAGGAGATAGCCCTTATCTCGCAGCTCGATCTGATGATAGCAATGGACTCGTCAAACATGCATCTTGCCGCCATGCTGGGTGTGGATACGGTATCCATCTGGGGCGCCACCCACCCGCGTGCCGGCTTCAGCGCATGGGGCATGCCTGAAGAAAACCAGGTACAGATACCGGATACGGAGCTGACATGCCGCCCCTGTACCATATACGGCAAAGGAGAGTGCCGGCGTGGCGACCTGGCATGCCTTGAGTGGCTCACCCCGGAGATGGTGCTGAGGAAAATTATGAATAAACTCAAGAAAGAAGACAAATGACTTTTATGATTGAATATATTCACCGGCTGGCAAAGCCCACCGCAATGGCCCTGATCATCACACTTGCCCTGTCCGGCTGCAGACAGCCGGAAACGACAGAAGCAGGGCCGGCAGACCTGGCCAGTCCGCTGATGGGCACCGACTCAGAATACCTGCTTTCGCATGGAAACACATACCCGGCCATTGCCCTGCCCTTCGGGATGAACTTCTGGACGCCGCAGACACG
>DCSU01000123.1:6062-6256 GCA_002325785.1 Bacteroidales bacterium UBA1458
ATCAATGATTACGCTGCCTTCTCATTGATGCCTGTCACAGGCGGCAACAAAATCACAGAGGAACAGCGGGCCTCATGGTTCTCACACAAGGCCGAGGTGGCACGGCCCTACTACTACAGCGTTTATCTTGCTGACTATGATATCACTGCAGAGGTAACACCAACAGAGAGATCTGCCATATTCAGGTTCACCTT
>DCSU01000153.1:0-1416 GCA_002325785.1 Bacteroidales bacterium UBA1458
GCCCTACTACTACAGCGTTTATCTTGCTGACTATGATATCACTGCAGAGATAACACCAACAGAGAGATCTGCCATATTCAGGTTCACCTTTCCTGAAAACGATTCATCAGCAGTTGTCATTGATGCCTTCGCAGGAGGCTCAATGATAAAGGTTGACACAGCCGGTAACAGGGTGATCGGTTACTGTCGCAACAACCACGGAGGGGTACCGGAAAACTTTCACAACTATTTTATCATCGTCTTTGACCGCAAGATCGACTTCTACTCGGTATGGCTCGATGGCAAGCCAGTGCCCGACACCGCAGAACAGGAGGGAGATCATGCAGCTGCCGTCATAGGGTTCCGTACAACCAGGGGAGAGGTAGTCACTGCCAGGGTGGCATCCTCCTTCATATCCCATGACCAGGCGCTCCTTAACCTTGAACAGGAGACAGGTTATAGCAGCTTTGATATGGCGCGCCACGTAGCCCGTGAGATATGGAACAATGAGCTCGGGCGTATCAGGGTGGAGGGCGGAACAGATGACCAGGTGCGTACATTTTATTCAACACTGTACCGTACCATGCTGTTCCCCAGAATTTTTTACGAGTATGACGCCGAAGGGAATATTATCCACTACAGCCCCTACAATGGCCAGGTGCTGCCCGGCCGGCTCTATACTGACAACGGCTTCTGGGACACATTCCGGGCCGCCATGCCCCTGATAACACTGCTCTATCCGGAGATGAGTTCACATATTATGGAAGGACTAGTCAATGCGTACCTTGAGAGCGGCTGGCTTCCCGAGTGGGCCAGCCCGGGCCATCGTAACTGCATGATTGGCAGTAACTCCGCCTCCCTGGTAGCTGATGCCTGGCTCAAAGGCATCAGAGGCTATGATATCGTCACGCTGTGGAATGCCATTGTAAAGAACACACTCGGCTCCGGGCCTGTCCATTCAGTCGGGAGATACGGGGCGGAATTCTATAACAGCATAGGGTACGTGCCCTATGACGCCGGTATCAATGAGAATGTTGCACGCACACTTGAATATGCCTACGCCGACTGGTGCCTTTGGAGAATGGCACAGGAACTGGGCAGACCCCAGGCAGAGATCGATCTATATTCGGCAAGAACACAGAACTACAGGAACGTGTTCGACAGTGAAAGGAAACTCATGCGAGGCAGAAACCTCGACGGCACCTTCCAGTCGCCCTTCAGCCCCTACAAGTGGGGCGACGCCTTCACCGAGGGGAACAGCTGGCATTATACATGGAGCGTGTTTCATGACGTGGCGGGACTATCAGAGTTGATGGGCGGAGCGGAGATGATGGCGCAGATGCTCGATTCTGTTTTTATCGTACCGCCAATATTTGATGATTCGTATTACGGGTTCCCCATACATGAGATTCGCGAGATGCAGATCATGAACATGGG
>DCSU01000153.1:1431-5475 GCA_002325785.1 Bacteroidales bacterium UBA1458
GCCATGGAAGACTCAGATGAGGGTGAGGGAGGTGATGGACAAACTCTATAACTATACGCCTGACGGTTATTGTGGTGATGAGGATAACGGGCAGACATCGGCATGGTATGTCTTCAGCGCCCTGGGGTTCTACCCGGTGACGCCGGGAACAGGTGAGTACGTGTTGGGCTCCCCTCTCTTCCGTAAGGCTACGGTCACCCTCGCGGATGGTAAAGAACTGGTGATAAGTGCCCCGGAGAACGGCAGGGAAAATATTTATGTGAAAGAAGCCCGGCTGAACGGCAAGCCATTGGATGTGAATTATGTCAGGCACGAACAGCTCACCGTCGGCGGGACTCTGAAATTCACCATGAGCCGTGAGCCCGAACGGGAGAGGGGAGTCAGCCGGTTATCCNNAGTCAGAAGGAATAAAAACTAACAACACAGACAGATACCATGGGCACACTCAATTTCAGCGGGATCTTCCCGCCCCTGCCAACATCATTTGACAATAATGAGAGTCTTCTGACGGATAAGATCAGGTTCAATATAGAGATGCTTTCACGCTATGATCTTTCCGGTTTCCTGATCCTGGGTTCAAATGGTGAGCAGGTGATGCTCTCTGAAAAGGAGAAGACTGCGGCCATAGAGGCAGCCCGTGAGGCGCTGCCCGCAGGCCGGATACTGCTCGCCGGCACCGGATGCCAGTCGACCCGCGAGACCATCTCCCTGACCAGGGCTGCCGCCGCAGCCGGAGCAGATGCCGTACTGGTCCTCAACCCTTTCTACTACAAGGGTAACATGAACCAGGCGGAGCTGGTGAGGCACTATTTCGATGTGGCGGATGCGTCGCCTGTACCCGTGCTGATCTATAACATGCCTGCCAATACCGGGATTGACATGACTGCGCGCATGATCATCGCCATGGCAGAACATCCCAATATCGTGGGCCTGAAGGAGTCTGGCGGCAACGTTGTAAAGATGGGTGAGGTGCTCGGCAGTGCAAAGCCTGGCTTTCAGGTACTTGCCGGAGGCGCGGGGTTCCTTTTGCCGGCGCTGGCCATGGGCGCCGTCGGCGGTATACTGGCAAGCGCAAACATCGCGCCTGATCACTGCATCGGCCTCTACAGGGCTTTTATCGCCGGGGATCTGACCCGGGCGAAGGAGCTGCAGCAAAAGATTATACCACTCAATTCTGCGGTGACGTCACGCTGGGGCGTGCCGGCACTCAAGGTGGCGATGGACCTTGTCGGACTATATGGCGGACACATCAGGAGACCGCTGTTGCCTATGGATGAGAATATGAGAGAGCAGCTGAAGGAAGTGATGCAGGAAGAGGGACTGATACTTTACAAGAGCAATAAATAAGTTACTATGAAAGGCAGAAGACTGTTGATGATACCCGGTCCGATAGAGTTTGAACCGGAGGTGATGATGGCTGTAGGAATGGCCACTACAAGCCATGTGGAACCCGTCTTTATTGAGTCATTTGGCCATGCACTGGAGATGATGCGTGAGGTGTGGATGGCGCCTGGCGGGCAGCCTTTCATCATGGCGGGCAGCGGAACTCTTGCAATGGACATGGCCGGGGCAAACCTGGTAGAACCGGGCGACAGGGCCCTGGTGCTTTCAACAGGCTACTTCGGGGAGAGATACGCTGCGCTGCTGAAACGTTACGGCGCCGAGGTGACCGTGCTTGCTGCAGAAACGGGAGATGTAGTAAGTCCCAGGGCGGTGGAGGATGAATTGAAGAGGTCACGTTACAATATCATGACCTTTACCCATGTTGATACATCTACCGCGGTGAGGGTTGACCCGGAACCGCTTGGAGCGCTGGGAGAAAAGTATGGTGTCATCACTGTGCTTGACGGGGTCTGTTCCGTTGCCGGTGAGGTCATCAGACAGGAAGAGTGGAAGATAGATGTGGCGCTCACAGCCTCACAGAAAGCCGTGGGAGTGCCCCCGGGGCTGGCACTGCTGGTTGCTTCCGGCCGGGCCATGGAGACATGGCAGAAGAGAAAGAGTCCCGTGGGCAGTTATTACAGCGACTGGACCCACTGGCTGCCGGTCATGAAGGCCTACGAGGAGAGGCGCCCGGCCTACTTCGGAACACCCGCCGTCAACCTGGTTAAAGGCCTGGAGGTGAGCCTCAGGCTGATACTTAAAGAGGGGATGGAGGCACGGTTCAGCAGGCACAGGGAGAGAGGTATCGCCTTCCGCGAGGCGATGAGAGACCTGGGACTGAAGATGATACCCGTAAGCGAGGAGGTGAGCGCAGACACCCTCTCGGCACCTTTTTATCCCGAAGGGGTCAGGGGAGGAGACTTCATGAAAGCCATTGCATCATCAGATGTGATACTGGCAGGCGGATTGCTGCCCGCCATAAAGGATAAATATTTCAGGGTAGGACATATGGGCTCAGTGACCGAAGGTGACATCCTGACAACCGTTGCAGCTATAACCGGAGCCCTGGCCGAATGTGGTTACAGGCGAGGCTAAAATGATATAAATTTGCTATCGATTTTTGTAAAACAAAACTATCTGCAACATGTCACTTTCAGAAAAAATTGCAGGCGACCTGATGGCTGCCATGAAAGCAAGGGATACGATGTCTCTTGAAGCACTGAGGTCTGCGAAGACGGCCTTCATCCTTGCCAGGTCAGAGAGAGGCCAGGATACCGTCCTCACACAGGAGGAGGAGATAAAGATCATCCAGAAACTTGTCAAACAGAGAAAGGAATCAGCAGCTATCTACAGGGAGCAGAAGAGGCCGGACCTGTATGAGAAGGAAGAAACTGAGGCTGCGGTACTGGAAAGATACCTGCCGGCTAAAATGGGCGACGAGGAACTTGGAAACGCACTGAAGGCCATCCTGGACCGCGTGGGAGCCAAAGGACCGTCGGACATGGGTAAGGTCATGGGTGTTGCAACAAAAGAACTGGCAGGCAAGGCAGACGGCAGGGATATTTCAGAGAAGGTTAAGCAGTTGCTGGGCTGAAACCGTTTTCAGGAGGTCAGACATTTGGCCTCTTAATCGTTGTGCCTGTCGGATTCCAGCATGCGAACGATCCTTCTCCGCTTGGCAACAAGGTCTGTAAGTTCAATGAGCATGTCGGCATTGACCTGTTGAGCCATCGGAATCACATATTTTTCCGTCTGATCAAGATAATCTGAGATTTTCTGGTCAGTCTGTATGTCGCGGTGGAGATCGGTGAGATTGCTTATCCTGTCAGCGCACTTGAGTATCAAAGCATTCTGAGAACCAAATTCAAGTACCCGCTGGAGGTATTGCGACTTGGTCTCATCCTTCCTTTTTGTCACCTCCAGGACGAGCTCGACTACAGCAGTCCCATCGCTGTCTATCCACCTTATCTCATCAACCTGTGTCTCGGGCATATCTTCAAGAAGGTCGTGCAACAGGGAAGCTTTAAGGAGAACGCTGTTGTTAAAGAATTTGTAATCCAGCAGAATCCCCAGGGTAGAGAAACTGTGCCGGAACTGGTTACCGCCCACCGCCCGCTGGACGCTGATCAGGGCTGTCGCCTTAAGTATATATGGTGCAAGTACAAGGTTTCTCAGGCTTTCAAGGGGTGTCATATACGTCATAATAACACTTTAAAATTATAAAAATAGGTTTACACTGAACAGAATGGTGTCATCCTACTTATAAACACTGTTTTCACACTGTGAACAGTCTCCCCGGATGCCATTAGAAGGAAAGTTTTGTTGACAGGCAGTGAACATAATGACCTATATTTGCATTTCTTGTGATAGAGAGTGCACAAAATGTCTGAAACACCCGGTAAAATTCCGTCATCTTCGGGCTTGAAGCAGCTTTTAAAGCTGTACCGGTTCCTCAGGCCGTACAGGTGGAAGTTTGCGCTGGGCCTGTTGTTCCTGTTGCTGTCGACAGCTGCCAGCCTCATGTTCCCGAAGCTTNNGCCAACAGGGGGTTGGTTACCAGGGAGATTCACCGCACGGGTATTCTTCTTCTCGCCATCCTCATCGGCCAGTCTCTCTTTTCATACACTCGAACCAGGTTGTTTGTCTATGTCACAGAGAAGA
>DCSU01000076.1:0-25040 GCA_002325785.1 Bacteroidales bacterium UBA1458
CGCGGCAATTGCATCCGGGATATGAGAATACAAGCTGTACGGACTTTCGTACCCATAGTCGCCTCCAAGATAGTCTCCTTCAAACAATGTGAAGTAGAAGGGTCTTCGTGGATCATCCAGATCGTTCATTATATCCACAATGGTATTGGCAGGGACAAAGTCGTTTCTTCCGCTCTGAACCAGATCCTCATAAAGGGGATTGGTATGGGTGGCAGAGAGGAATGGGAACAGTGCATTATCATCATTGGAAGTAAATACTCCTCCGCTTACTGCAGACTCAGCCGCGCTCTTTGCAAGAGTGGCATTGGCATCAGCTATGGTAATCGCAATCTTAAGCTTCAGGGAGTTGCCAAACTTTTTCCAGAGTTCAACATCACCGTTGTAGATCAGATCAGCTGAGCCGAAACTGCCCTCAGTATCATCCATATTACCGAGAGCTGCATCGATCCTGACTATCAGGTTAGCATAAATAGCTGCAGCGTCATCATACATCGGAGAGATCAATTCAATGTCAAGAGCCTCGGAATAAGGCACATCACCGAAGATATCAACCAGGTTCTGAAATGCATATACATTCAGCAGTTCAATGATGGCCAGTTTATTTGCCTTCTCGGCCTCCCCGACAGCGCTTGTCGGGACAGTTGCCTCAATCAGCAGAGCAGCCTCCTGAAAGTCTTTAAGTATACCCTGATAGTACTGTTCGAATATGTTGTCTGGAATGCCCCTGTTGACAAGATCATAGTTGGCCTCGTCAATGTAGGTACACTCTGTCCAGTACTGGGCCATCAGTTTAAAGATGTTCAGGTTTACGTTTGTGGATGAGACTGCACGTGCCATAAGACGCTGGGCATTGCTGAACAGAGACTCGCCCTCCACGATAGCAGGATTCTTTACATCAGTATTGAATTCCTCGAATTTATCGGTACAGGCGGTGAAAGACGCAACCAGCACCAATAATATTAAATATTTCTTTTTCATGATCTTCATTATTAGAATTGTAGTTTAACGTTGAAACCGAAATTCCGGGTGGTTGGCATTACACCGCTCTGCCATCCCTGTATATTGCCTGCACTCTGGCTGGCTTCAGGGTCTGCATAAGGCAGGTTCTTGTGAATTATCCAGAGGTTCGATCCGACAAAACCAATTGAAGCTCCATAAATAAAGGTCTTGGCCATCAATGTCCTTGGAAGGTCATATGAAAGGCTAACCTCCCTGAGTTTAACATATGATGCATCGTATACAAACCCTGCATTCGGGTTCCTTGCATATCCGAAGAGCCTGTAGTTGCCTCCTGTTATACGCCTGGTGTTCACCGAACCGTCAGCCAGCACGCCGTCAAGAATGACACCGCCGCTGTTAGAGTCACCGCCTGTTGCAGCATTCCCTGTGACCGGATCCCTGACTGGATTACCCAGATCGTTTATAAAGTCAGTTTCAGGATACAGTCCTGTTGCCAGGCCATACCACATATCAAGTGAGAAAATATCGCCACCCTGCTGAATATCAATAAGTGCGCTCAGGTGTATACCCTTATAACTGAATGCGTTGAGTATACCGCCGGTCCAGTCGGGGGTGACATTTCCTATGACATTGTCTGATGTCGTGGATATTGCATAATAACCCGTTGATTGAATTACACGCTCACCGTTGAGCATAACATACTCAGTCCCCTGGATAGTACCATAGGGCTCTCCAACACGTGCATTGATAGTCACACCCCCCTGAAGCGATCCGAGCTGCAGATTCGTTATGCCTTCCTGCAGTGAGATAACCTCATTGAGGTTCTTGGCAAAGTTCAGGGTAATATCCCATGAGAAGTCAGAAACTCTCACAGGTGTTAGCATCAGACTCACCTCGATACCTTTGTTTTGGATCTCGCCGGCATTTACAAATTTTGAAACATATCCCGTGGCAGCCGATACGGTAACAGGCAGAATCTGATTTATTGTGTTTGACTTGTAAAATGCAAGGTCAAGTCCCATTCTGTTTTTAAACAGACTCAGCTCAAGCCCTGCTTCAATGCTTTTTGTGCGCTCAGGCTTCAGTTCAGGATTATTCTTGGTTGCTGATACCGAAACCATCGGTACTCCGTTGAAAGGAGCATTTGGATTGTATACGTCTGCTGTGCTGGCCCAGGGGGCATCGTTACCGACTTCAGCATAGTTTACTCTAAGCTTGCCAAGATCCATCCATTTTGCACCCAGAAGCTGTGAGAAGAGGAAGCTTCCTGATATTGAGGGATAACCGTAAGTCCAGTTGTCAGCAGGCAATGTTGAAGACTGGTCTACACGGTAGGTGGCATCCAGGTAAAGGGTATTGGCATATCCGAATGAAACGCTTCCGTAGTAGCCGTTCTGTCCAAAGCGGCGGTAAGATTCATAAGGTACCTGCATGGGGTTGACACTGTTGCTAAGTGCATAAACCTCAGGAACGCTGAGCCCTCCGGAGGTGCCTTCATATAACCTGTCCTGCTGTCCTCTGCGAACGCTGACGCCCAGCAAACCGTTGAAATTGAAGTTCTCGGTAAAATCCTTCTTGAATGTCGCCATCAGGTCAAAGTTGGTCTCCAGGAGTGACCTGGTGTACCTTGAATACCCTGAGGTGGCCTCATCCCGCTGTGGACCCAGTTCCCCGGCACATGAAAGAACTGCTTTCCTCTCCTGCTGAAGCTCCGCATATTCATCAACTGAGACACGGCCCATGAAACTAAGCCATTCAGTTGCTTTCCAATCTGCCTGTGCATATCCTATCAGACGGTTTCTTTCATCTGTCTGGAAGTTTTTAAACCTTACCCAGTAGGGGCTGTCCCAATACAACCCAACTGGATCATCATAATAAGTCCTGTTCCATGTTACGTTCTGCTGACCTGAAGCCTCAAACATATCCTTGAGAAGCTTGACATCAGTGTTTACCTGCCACCACTGGCGGAAAGAACTGAGGATGTTATCACTGTAACCTGTGGAGTTACGGCCTTTGCCATTGGTATTGATGAAGTTTGCTGAAGCAGAGACCTTGAGGTTTTTAAGGATGTCATAAGAACCGTTCAGAATAATATTGTTCTTCTTCAGTGAGCTGTTCGGCATAATACCGGTCTGGGTAAGATTGGTGTAACCAAGCCTGAAGGCTGATTTGTCGCCTCCTCCCGTGACATCAATGCTGTTTGTATATGAGAGAGCCTTGTCAAAAAATGTGATCGGACCATTCTCAGGGGCCACCCACGGCGTCTTCATGCCAAAATTGGGTGATTCCGGCACGAATGCATCCCACTGGTAAACCATGAGATTCGGATCAAATCTTTCTCCCATTGATGCATCCTCATAAAAAGGTACAACCAGGTCATCAGTGCCGTCACCGTCAAGGTCAAACTCTTCCAGACCGGGGTGGGCACCGCCACTGTAGTAAGGACCATATCCTCCGCCATAATTCTGCTGATAGGTGGGGAAGGTGCTCTCGTCAACAACCCCTATGGTTACATTGGAATTAACCGTTACACCAACGGCCCGGCCTGTCTGTGCAGCACCTTTCTTGGTGGTAATCATTATGACGCCGTTGGCTGCCCTGGCTCCGTATAGTGCCGATGCAGCTGCTCCTTTGAGGATGTCAATAGACTCAATATCATTGGGGTTGATGTCGGAAGCAGCATTACCGTAGTCATAACCGGCCCGGCCGCTGAGCTGACCACTGTTATTTGAATTGGAGTTATCCACAGGGACACCATCCACAACAAACAATGCCTGGTTGCTGCCTGTAAGAGACTTGCTGCCCCGGATAATAATGTTTGATGATCCTCCGATGTTACCGCTGGCCTTAATGTTCACACCTGCCACCTTGCCGGAAAGAGCATTCACAAAGTTATCTGACTTTACCATTGCTATGGCTTCCCCGTCAAGCGCCTGTGTGGCATATCCCAGAGATTTCTTTTCACGTGAGATGCCGAGAGCCGTCACCACAATTTCATCAAGACCCGTGGTCTCAATTGCCATCGTCACGTTAATGGTGGTCCTGCCGTTGATGGGCTCCACCACCTGTGCCATACCTACAAAAGTGACCACAAGGTTCCGCGCATTGGCAGGAGCATTAATGGTGTACTTACCACCTGCATCAGTCAAAGCGCCAATTGTAGTGCCCTGGACTGTTACTGAAGCGCTCGGGATCGGTAATCCGTCCTCGCCTGAAGTAACAGTACCCCTGATTGTCACCGTCTGTGCCGTCAGGGCCGAAAAGCCCGTGAACACCAACAATGCAATCACTAGTTTCAGTTTGTTCATAGATCAGAGTTTTAGTTTAACAATAGAGTTTAGGTTAACTGTACCCAAATTCCACAGGAGAGGCAAAATCTGCAACACCCCTGCAGAATATGAGAATGTTAAAAGTAGTTAAATTTTATAATAATGCATGGTTCCGGGCTTTTTTTTTGCGGAAACCCACTAAAATTAATATTGCTTAAGGTTATAGACAATGAGCCAGTACCGATTGTCAAAATAAAGCGATAACCCTGAAAACCGGGAATTAATCAAGGTTTTTCTTAACTTTATTACCGAAACATTTAAAAAAAACCTGATATGAAGGCAGCAGTAGTACTTGCCGGTTGCGGCGCGAAGGACGGTGCCGAGATCCATGAGGCCGTAATGACATTGTATGCCATTGACAGGAATGGCGGCACTTACCAGGTATTTGCACCCAATGTGATGCAGCACCATGTCATAAACCATATCACCGGCGAGGTCATGAAGGAGTCGCGTAATGTCCTAACCGAGGCCGCCCGGATAGCCAGGGGGAATATCAGGGCGCTGACCGAATACAGGGCTGCAGATTTTGATGCCCTCATCTTTCCCGGAGGGTTCGGGGTGGCCAAAAACCTCTGCACATATGCCTTTGACGGCCCTGATTGTCACGTAGACCGGGTGGTGGAAGATGCCATCCGCACAACACATAAGGCGGGTAAGCCCATAGGGGCCCTGTGCATATCACCCGTACTTATCACCAGGGTGCTGAAGGGGGTGACGGTCACCGTAGGCAGTGACAGGGCAACCGCTGCCGATATCAATACCATGGGTGGCAAACATGAGAACAGCCACCACGGGGAGGTAGTTGTTGACAGGGAAAACCTGGTTGTGACCACTCCCTGTTATATGCTTGATGCAACAATTTCCGAGATAGCACTTGACGCCGACGAGCTGGTAAGGGCTATCAAGGAGCTTCTCGGAAAAAAGTGATCAGAGCCTGCCGGCCTCTATCTCCTTTAAAACCTGCTCAATGAGGTAGTCCTCACCGTTGGCGTCATAGGATGTTTTGAGGTTGGCCCCGAAGATGCGTGCAATACCCTGCCAGAAGGTGGCAGAGAACTTGCCGCGGTACTCCCTGATAAGATCATATGATGTATTCTGCGTCTCCCGGTCTATAAGCTTTATCAGGATCTTCCCCTGTGAAAATGTCAGCTTCTTCATGTCCTCCTCATACCTCTGGAAAAGATCTTTTTCGTATTGCTGAAGGAAGTTACGCTGGTCCTTCTCATCGGGCATAGTCTCAAGCAGCCTGTTGATACGGCCGAACTCGTCCCTGACTATCAGGGCATAGGGATAGACCCGTCGCACGTTATATACAAGACGTGCGTGCCTGCGGTAGTCGAACCGCACTCCCCGTGGCATCCTGGCGGTTATGGTTATCTCCTTAAGCTCAACAAGCGGGTAGGTCTGCCCGTCAAAGGTGGCGGTCTTAACCAAATGATAAACCCCGTACAGCGTGTCAGGCTGTGCCGATGCAACCCTGACCATGGCAGCTGTAGCCGCGGCCGGGGTTACCGTGTCTCTTGTCTGACCGAAACCGGTAATACAAAAAAACAGCATAAACAATATGCCGGACAGTCTTTTCATAATCCTCTGCAAATTTAACCAATTGTCGTGCCAAAGGTTCATCGAACCACAAAACTGAGCAATATCATTCCGCGTTTACCCTGATGAGTTATCTTTGAGGCAGCATGAAAATGACACCCGGTATAGATGAGCTTGAGGAAGGATTAGCCTGGGAAAAGGTTCTCACCCTTTCATATGCTGAGATCGCACCCTTTGTCATCAGTAACCTCCGGAGGTTCAGCCTGCCAATGGCACTGGTCTGGATCATTTCCGCCGGAGCACTCTTCCTTTCAGTATGGCTCTGGCCGGGACTCAGGCTGCCTGCTGACAACCCGCAAATAATCACGGGTCTGGGTGCCGGCCTGGCAGTCATCCCGTTGCTACTCATACCTCTGCACGAAGGATTGCACCTTATACCCTTCAGGCTGGCCGGAGCAAATGATATACGGATGGGAGCCGATCTGCGCCAGGGAATAGTTTACGTCACCGCTCACCGGTTTGTTGCAGGAAGAAGGCTGTTCACCATGGTTGCCCTGACTCCCTTTTTCATCATCACCACTGGCATTACAATTGCCCTGATACTCAGTCCCCCGTGGTGGCAATGGGTCCTTTCAATGTCACTCCTGGTCCACACAACCATGTGTGCCGGAGATGCGGCTCTGCTCGGCTTCATGGGCAGCTACAAGAACCGCAGGCTCTTTACATGGGATGATGCCGACAGGAAGGAAGCCTACTTCTATGCATCTGTCAGGAGTGAAAATGAAAATTTATAACATCGGCCCGATGTCAGTAATTTCACTATTTTAATACCCCAAAATAATCCTGATGAGCAGCTTCACCAGTGTCCTCAAGAAATTCCCGAAAGTGTTCTGGATATCGAATATCATCGAACTCTTCGAGAGATGGGGATGGTACGCAGTTTACAGCGGCTTCATGGCCCTTTACCTGACATCTCCGACTGAGGACGGAGCGCTTGGATTCACACATGTGGAAAAGGGAACAATCATGGGGACAGGCTCCATGATACTCTATTTTCTTCCTGTCATCACCGGAGCCATTGCCGACAGGATAGGCTACAAGAAAGTCATGCTGGTATCATTCTTTACCTATATCGTTGCCATCTTCATGTTAAGCCGCTTCGAGACCTTCGGGGCAGTATTCGCCTCCTTCATCCTCCTGGCTGTTGCCGGGGCCCTCTTCAAGCCACTGATATCAGGAACTGTTGCAAGGGTGACAAACAGGGAGACCGCCTCACTCGGTTTCGGAATATTCTATATGGTGGTTAATATTGGAGGTTTTATAGGACCGTTTGTTGCAGGTTTGATCTATAAGAAAAGCTGGGATTATGTGTTCTACATCTCCATGGCAGCCATGGCCCTCAACTTTTTGCTGGTCATCTTCTTTTACAGGGAACCGACAGTTCAGTCGAATGATAAAACTTTCTTCAGGAACATCGCGATCGCCTTTAAAAACATCGCCGTTACCCTTACTGACTGGAAATTCGTGTTGTTCCTTCTGATAATCGGAGTGTTCTGGACGGCATATAACCAACTCTATTACTCATTCCCGGTATTTGTTGAATCATGGGTGAACCTTGACAGCATGTCAGCATCGCTGGGACTGGATCCGGGCAGGGTAACCCCCGTTGCAATTTCAAGCCTTGCTTCGTTCTACATCATTCTCTTCCAGCTGATCATCTCTTCGGTGACAGCCAAATTCAGGCCGCTTAACTCGATAATGACAGGCATCTTCATTCTGGCCTTCGGACTTGGGATGATGTTCGCCAACATGAACCCCTGGCTGATTGTGCTCGGGGTTCTTATCTTCGCCATTGGCGAGATGGCCTCCTCACCCAAGGTACAGGAATATCTGGGAGGCATAGCGCCCCCTGACAGGAAGGCTCTCTACATGGGCACGGTATTCCTCCCGATAGCGCTGGGTCACCTCGGGGCAGGATGGGTCTCCGGAAAGCCATACCAGCAGATGGCGGACAAGCTCACTCTGCTCAGGAGAGCGGTGGCTGAGAAGGGGTTCGACATACCCGAGGTTTCAGACAGTTTCACACAGTCTGACTACTTCGCAAGGGCACAGGAATTGTTCGGGATGGATAACCTGCAACTCACACAATACCTGTGGGACACCTACAACCCGTCAAAGGTGTGGATCCTCTTTGCAGCAACTGCGGTAACAGCAAGCATACTGTTGTTCATGTATGACAGGTTCATTCTCAGAGGCAGAGAAGTAAATGTAAGTGGAGGCAGTAGGCAGTAGAGGAATTGTCGATTGTCGATTGTCGATTGTCGATTGTCGATTGTCGATTAATCGTAAATCGTAAATCGCAAATCGCAAATCCTTGAGGCAGTAGGCAGTAGGCAGTAGGCAATAGTAAAAAATACGCTGTAGGCGTTATAGTATTGTAGATCAAATGATTATAAATAAAATAATACCCCGTTTGGGTTATAATATTGTAACATCATGAAAACAAAAACCTTACTTATCACAATCCTGTTCCTGGCCACCCTGACCCTTACTGCCCAGCGGCGTATCCTGAACACCCCGGAGCTGCCGGGTTATGTGACGCTGAAATGCGATTTTCACTCACACACAGTATTTTCCGACGGACTCGTATGGCCGACACAACGCATTGGCGAAGTATGGAGGGATGGCCTCGATGTCATTGCCATCACCGACCATATAGAGTACCAGCCCAGAAAACAGTACATTCCTGTTGACCATAACGCCGCCTGGAAGATTGCAAAATCAACGGCAGACAACTATAACATCATCCTTGTTCATGGCACTGAGATCACCCGGAGCATGCCTCCCGGACACCTAAATGCGCTTTTCATCACCGATGCCGACTCGCTCAACAAGCCTGAATTCATGGATGTCATTGCAGCCGCTGTCAGACAGGGAGCCTTCATCCAGTGGAACCACCCGGGATGGAAGAGCCAGGAGCCGGACGGAATCCCCAAGATGTACCCTGTACATAAGGAGCTCATTGCCAAAGGATGGCTGCACGGGATTGAGTATTACAATGATGTGGAATTCTACCCCCTTGTGATGGACATGTGCCACGATAATAAGCTTGCGCTGATGGGGAACAGCGACATCCACGGGGTCATCAGTGAAGAATTCATGGAACCTGAGTATACTCACCGCCCAATGACGTTCGTCTTTGCAAAAGAACGCACTCTGGAGTCACTTAAGGAAGCAATGTTTGCACGGCGAACCGCTGTCTGGTACGGCAACAGTCTCGCTGCCTTTGAGGAGTATGCCGCCCCGCTGTTCTGGTCGGTAGTCTCGGCAGGAGCCCCGTTTAAGGATGACGGGAAGGCTATATGGTTTGAACTCTCAAACAGCTCTGATATGACGATGGACCTGACAGGAGGACCGGAGGGAGCTCCTTCCACCCTTAAGGTGCCTGCAAACGGAATGGTTGTGGTGAAGGCAGACAGGAAATACCTGACTGAGCCTATCCCCTACTCAGTTTCCAATATAATCACAGGCAGCACCTCTGTCCTGAAGGTTGAGATCAGGCCGGCAAAAAAATAAATTATTGATTCAGGCAAGAGTGCCGCTACAGAAGCGGCACCATCCTGAATGAGTATTCATACTTCACCTCGCGGAGGCAGTATTGAGGGTGCGTGCGCGCTCCCCATGAATCATCGCCTCCGACGCCCATCTGTCCGTAGTCGATGTTCACCCTTACCAGGTCACGCGGACTGACATCATCGAGGTGCCTGTTCACTGTTTTGGCATCTGGTCTGTAAGCTGAAAGATTACCCTGCGATTCAAAGTCCTCATGAAGGTAGTTCATCGCTGCAAAAGAGAAGTCCGGAATGCCCTCAAAGCGAAGACCTCTGCCGTCGCCGTCGGTGACCTCAAGCCATCTGGTATCCGTCCTGTAGCCGTTCTCCTGAGGTCTGACATAAGGTACATACTGGTCGGCCACTGAGCTCTCATATAACCCAACAAAGGCGGATGACTTCCGGTCCGAATAGTTCTCATGGGGTCCCCTGCCAAACCATGAAATACCGGTGAATCTTCCGGGCAGTAACATCTGCATCCCCACCCTTGGTATCTCTTCCAGGCTCAGGTCAGTCTTCGTAAAGCTGAATGATACCTCCACTGTACCGCCGGCAAGAACGGTATACGTAGTCACAATTTCTGCAATCTTTTTGTTGCCCGGACCAGGAATTTCATGTGAGAAGTTTACCTCAGCGCTCCCCATACCCGGCTGGCCAATGCGAGCCGATTTCAAAACCGCCCCTTTGCCGGCATCTCTCCAGGGGGCATTCCTCTTCTCCATCGCGTTGCCATAGTCGTTATCCGTCGGCGCTCTCCAGAAATCCGGACGTGGCCCTGAGAGAAGCAACTCCACGCCGCCGGCGCGGTAGGACTTCATCACCCCTGCAGACATGTCAAAAACCACCGCAAATTCTTCCCCGGCAATGGTCAGATCAGACCCTTCGGTCTTAAGATCCAGAAGTTCAATATCCTCTCCGGCTCCAGGTACCGGAGTGGCAAAAAAGGGCAAGAGTATCTGTTCGGAAGCATAGAGGTGATCCTGCGGGATAATTCCCCACTCGTCAGCCCGTGACGCATGAAGATTCAGATGATACTCCGTTCCCGGTTCAGGCGTGATCAACCCGTAAGGTATCTTCACCGTGGCTGAATCGCCGGGTTCAAGGTTCATCTGGTCAAGGTGGCCTGAGCGAAACAGTACACCATTTGCCAGAACCTCCCAGGTAATATTAAACATGGCGAGATTGGTGAAGTCATACTTGTTGATGATTGTCACCAGCCCGGTTTCCAGATCTGCAGCATCGAACCCTACATACTGGTAGACCTTCTTAACCTCGCTGAGTGCGGGATGGGGCGTGCGATCCGGCCCTACCAGACCGTTACAGCAAAAGTTACCGTCACTGAAGGCTCCCGGCTCTCCGTAGTCGCCGCCGTATGCATAATATTCCTCCCCATCCTCACTTGTCTCCAGCAGCCCCTGGTCAACCCAGTCCCAGATGAACCCACCCTGGAGCGTGGGATAGCGCTCAATCACATCCCAGTAGTCCTGCAGGTTGCCGGTACTGTTTCCCATCGAATGAGCGTACTCGCATAGTATGAGGGGCCGGTCAAATCCGGGCTTGCCGGCGTTCATACCGTAATTCTCAAGGTACTCAATGCGGGCATACATCGGACACCAGATGTCAGTATGCCTTTCAAGTGCCAGGGTGCTCTGCTCAGCACGCTCATACTGGACCGGACGACTGTCGTCTCGCGACTTAATCCATTTATATGTAGCAACGAAATTCTGCCCGTCACCGGCCTCGTTACCCAGAGACCAGATAATAATGGAAGGGTGATTCTTGTCGCGTTCAACCATGCGTCTGGTCCGGAAGATGTGCTGTTCAAGCCATTCAGGCTTGTGTCCGAGAGTCACATCCGGATTGTAACCTATCCCGTGTGATTCGATATTTGCCTCATCAATAAGGTAGAGACCGTACTGGTCACATAACTCATAGAAGCGCTCAGGCTGAGGATAGTGAGAGGTCCGAACCGCATTGATATTATGCATCTTCATCAACCTTATATCTTTGATCATCAATGCCTCATCGATGGTATGACCGTTGACCGGATCATGTTCATGCATGTTGGTCCCTTTCAAATTGACGGCCCTTCCGTTAATGAGGAACCGGCCATCCCTGACCTCTGCCGTGCGGAAACCTATGCGGCTGCTTACGCTCTCGAGCACTCTGCCCCTGCCGTCAGCCAGGGTAAGCACAAGTGTGTAGAGAGAAGGTGACTCGGCTGACCATGGAAGCGGGTGCGGTATTTCAGCGGTAAGCTTCACCAGTTCAATGCTGTCAACCTCCAGAACCTCTGTTGTCTCGCCAAAGATCTTGGTAGTGCCGTCATACAGTCCTGCTTCAAGCCTCAGTCCGGCCGTTTTTCTGTCGTTGTTTGCCAGTTCAACAGATAGATCCAGCTGGCCGTCACTGAAATTATTGACGAGAGTCGCCTTAGCAAAGAAGTCGCGGATAAATGACCGCGGCCTGGCATGGAGCCAGACCGGGCGCTGTATACCACTGAGCCTGAAAAAGTCCTGGCATTCGAGATAACTTCCGTCACTGTACCGGTATACCTCCACGGCAACAGTGTTGCGGCCTTTCCGGAGGAGGGAGGTAATATTGAACTCCGATGTCGTCTTGCTGTCTTCACTGTAACCGGCCAGCTCACCGTTGACCCAGACATAAAAGGCCGAGCTGACACCGTCAAAGTTCAGAAATACCTCTTTGTCGCTCCACCCGGAGGGTATTGTGAATGAACGCTTATAAGAACCTACAGGGTTATCAGAATGGTCAATGAATGGCGGATTGACCTTGAAGGTATATCCTATGTTCACATAATAGGGAATACCGTAGCCCTCCCTCTCCCATGTTGATGGCACTTCTATCTCAGGCCATTGCCTTGTGTCATAGTCTTCCCTGAAGAACCAGTAGGGCCTTTCCGCCGGCCTTGTGGAATAGTTGAACTTCCACTTCCCGTCAAGAGACATGACATTTTCGGAGTCTCGCCATCCTGCAGTCAGGGCGGCAGAGTTATCCGAATAACTCACCATGGTGGCATGAGGCCTGACAGTGTTGACCGCGTTAACTGAAGGATTCTCCCATTCGGGATGATCCTTTTCCTGCCATTCTGCCTTGCTGTAATCCTGGTACCGATTACAGGCGCTCAGCGCCACGGATACCACGAAGATGAAAACCAATGCCCTTCGCATGATTAAATTCTTTAGGTCCTTCCCAAAATTAAGAATAAAATCGCATTTACGATTAGGAAATGACAGCTTTCTGTATCTTACGGGGAAAGGGCTTGCAGCTTGAATATCAGACTTACAGGCCTGCGGTGCTTAGATATTGCCCGGCTGATCCCTGCTTATATCTCCGGGATTGTTTATATTGGTGAAAGCTCTCAGGGTTTGCACACTCCCCGACAGGTCATAATATCTTATCTTAACCATTTTGTAGAAGTCTATGACAGCCGGGCTGCCACCGGATTCAAGATAGTTCTCCAGCTGTTTGTGGAGGCTGCGGCTGTATATTGAGTGCAATGGCTCAGCAAACTGGCCGGTACGGGCTGCCAGTATCTCTGCCGGATCTCTCAGGAAGTCTTCAGCCTGTGACTGTATCAGATCACCTGAGAGCCAGGGCATGTCTCCGCCGAAAACAAACAGATAGGGTGAACCGGACACCTTCATCGCCGCTTCTATGCCACCGAGAGGCCCAAGTCCCGGGAAATTGTCATCCACCTTACGTACACCCGGAGGCAGAGGATTACCCACAGGCCAACCCGCAATAATTATCTCGTTGAACAGCGGCCCCAGAAGATCAACGGTCCGCCTGATTATTGGAACACCCTCTATCTCGATCAGGGCTTTGTTGATGCCGCCGAAACGTGTGGCCCTGCCTCCTGTAAGTATGGCAGCTGATATCTCGGGAAATAGCTTTTTCAGAATAACCCGCTTATCTGACCGTTGTCGTCAATGTCAATCTTCTCGGCTGAGGGCACCGTTGGCAGCCCTGGCATGCGCATGATTGCACCGGCTATCGGGACAATGAATCCAGCCCCTGAAGAGAGCTCCACCTTACGGATACGTACCGTGAAATCACGGGGCNNAAAAGCGACTTCTGGGTCTTGGCAATGCAGACGGCCAGATTTTCTAGCCCCAGGTCTGCGATCTTCTTCAGCTGATCCTTTGCTTCAAGAGTGTATTCAACATTCCTGGCGCCGTACATGAGAGTAGTGATGGTCTCAATCTTCTTTTCAAGCGGCCATGAGAGATCATAGAGCGGTGTAAAACAGTCTGTACAGGCTTCAGTAGCTTCAATGACTGCAGCAGCCAGCCCGGCAGCTCCTTTGCCCCCGTCAGCCCATGCAGTATTGACGGCAACCCTGTGTNNGTATTGACGGCAACCCTGACGTTGTGTTCTTCACAGTAATTCTTCAGAAGCGCTATCTCTGCATCAGTGTCGGAACTGAAACGGTTGACGGCCACCACTGGCCGGAAACCGTAATAGTGCATGTTCTCAATGTGCTTGTCGAGATTCTCAAATCCCTTGCCGAGGGCTTCAAGATTCTCCTTGCCGAGCTCGGAAAGTTTTACCCCGCCATGGTATTTAAGAGCCCTGATGGTTGCCACAATGACTACGGCATTGGTCTTGAGTTTGCCTACCTGCGACTTGATATTGAAGAATTTCTCAGCCCCGAGCTCGCTGGCAAAGCCGGCTTCAGTGACAACATAGTCACTGAGGGAAAGACCCATCTTTGTTGCAAGTATTGAGTTGGTTCCCTGTGCAATGTTAGCAAAGGGTCCGCCATGAATGATTGCAGGAGTGCCCTCGAGTGTCTGAACCAGGTTGGGCTTGAGCGCCTCCTTGAGCAGGGCGGCCATGGCTCCCTGTGCCTTAAGGTCGCGGGCAAAGACCGGCTTGCCTGTATATGTGTACCCAATGAAAATGTTACCCAGGCGAGTTTTCAGGTCACTGATGCCTGTGGCGAGGCACAGGATTGCCATCACCTCGGAGGCGGCAGTGATATCAAAACCGGTCTCCCTGGGAATACCCTGCGTGGTTCCGCCGAGACCAATAACAATATCCCTGAGAGCACGGTCATTCATGTCCATCACCCTCTTCCATGATATTGTCCGCGGGTCAATGCCCAGATTGCCTTCACCAGCCTGTATGTTGTTGTCAATCATTGCCGAGAGAAGATTGTGAGCCTTCTCCACCGCCGAGAGATCTCCGGTAAAATGGAGGTTGATATCTTCCATCGGTATCACCTGGGAGAAACCTCCACCGGCTGCGCCGCCCTTGATCCCGAATACCGGACCGAGGGATGGTTCGCGCAATACGACTGTCGCTTTCTTTCCCATCAGGTTGAGACCCTGCGCGAGCCCTATGGATGTTGTCGTCTTGCCCTCACCGGCGGGTGTGGGGGTGATGGCGGTAACAAGGATTAGCTTCGCCCTTGCGGCCTTCTTCTCATCAATGAGCGAGAGTGGCATCTTGGCTTTGTACTTACCGTAAAGCTCAAGATCATCCTCTTTCAGGCCAAGCTTTGCGGCAACCTCAATGATGGGCCTTATAACGGCGCTCTGGGCAATCTCAATGTCAGTCTTCATAGGTGTTAAAATGTCTGGGATAAATTTACGGTTTAATTCACTTCCAAAAGAACAATTAACTATTGTGAAAGTTTAGTTCAACAAACGGGGATTTATAATATTTCACGAAAGCCCGGCTGATTCTCCATACGGATACGCCATGACTGAGGGTAACCATTGTTCACCCTGCTCCCGAGGTTGTTCACAAATCCCATTGGAACGCCACGGTAACAGACAAGGACCCTTCCTGTGGACATAATTGCAGCAGGCAGCTGTTCAAGCCTCAGGAATGCCACAGCCTCATCACGGGTTAGTTCATATTCAGGCCATGCACCACGCCTCTGCCTCACTGACATGGCAAGGTCATGAGCCGGCACGAGATCGTTATTTTTCATCTCTCCGATCATTGTGCCTGATTTTATTACAGTCACTCTTTCAGTAATATAACTGAATATATGAGGGTCCGCTGCCAGAGCAATGATCTTGTTCTCCGCCATGACAAGCCTCTCACGGTCGAAGGCGGCCAGCGATTCTGTCTTCTCAAATGCTGAAGCTGATGCCTTCAGTGCACCCCTTCGGCCGTCACGTATGGCTCTGACGTGACCTGCCGGCTTTCTCAGCGCCGCAATGAAGAAACCTTCCCCCTTGACTTTCCCGGGGTGGAAACCGTAGCCGGTGATTCCTTTATGGCTGATAGGGATGACCCCACCCCCGTCTGGCAGGTCTGCAGTAAGCGATTCAGCCCCTGTGGTCTCCATGATCCGGGAAATATTCTCCTCATTTTCGGCGGGATTGAATGTGCAGGTTGAGTATATCAGTATTCCGCCGGCCTTCAGTGCAGGCCAGGCCTCCATGACTATCCTCCGCTGCCGTTCGCTGCAGAGCCTGGCATTCTGTCCCGACCACTCCCGGACGGCACCCGCGGACCGGAACATACCCTCGCCTGAGCATGGTGCATCGGCTACGATGACATCGAAGAAACCTTCCATGGCAGCAAAGCGGGCAGGGTCACTCTGGGTGACGATTGTATTTCCAATGCCCCATTTGGTGATGTTCTCTGCCAGCACCGCCGCCCTGGCCCTGATTACCTCGTTGGCAACCAGCAGACCGTCACCCGCCGGAAGAGGGTGGCCGGCAGGAAGGCCGTCGCCATCACCAAGACCGCCACCCGCAATCATACCGTGGCCCGCAAGCAGAGCCGACAGATGGGTTGCCTTACCCCCGGGAGCGCCACAGAGATCAAGCACCCGCAGGCCGGTCATCCCGGAGGTGAGCTGGCGAAAGAGCTCCCCTGTAAACATACTCGATGACTCCTGCGGATAATAGACTCCTGCATGAAACAGAGGGTCCAGAGTGAAGGGCCTCTTCCCGGGAAGATAATAACCGTCAGGCTCCCATGCCACTCTCTCATATCCTGAAACAGGATGCGGCCATTTTTGCGGATTGACCCGTACCGAGGATCCGCCTGGCTGATTCAAAGCCTCTTCAAGACCCGGGGCATCAATATAGGACTGCTCTCCTATCCGTTTCAGAAATTCCGCTGGAAGCATCTTCTTTTCTCTGCCGGTAAAGATAAACAATGGAACCAAACGTATATAAAAGAATACCGTCCCGAGAACCAGGACGGTATAAAACCTAAACTGTCATTTTTTGGAAAATGGTCATGTGATAAGTTCACGCCCTGAGTCTCTGAGTAATCCGAGTGACCATTTGATTATTACAGCCGAGCTGATGAGGGCCGCAATGGCATCAATATAGGGAAGGCCCCATATCATTGCTACAACCAGTCCGATGATGGCAGCCACGCTTGTGACTGCATCAGCAAGAACATGAAGATAGGCTGCCCTGATGTTATTGTCCCTTTCGTCATGGTCATGATGCAGCAGGAACGCACTCAGGATATTCACACCAAGGCCAATGAAGGCGATCAGTATTGCTTCTCTGTATTCGATGACACGTGGATTGATGAATCTCCCGATGGCACCGGCAATGATCAGTCCCGCAAAGATCAGCAGTATGAGCCCGCTGGTATACCCGGAAAGGGTCAGTACCTTCTCCTTGTTTCCGGTGAACGAAGGATCGGATGAGAGCCTCTGAACAAGCACATAAGCTGCCCAGCTGAGACCAATGGCCAGCACGTGCGACCCCATGTGGATACCGTCAGCCATCAAAGCCATGGAGCCCGTGAGCCACCCTGCAATGATCTCGATGACCATTGTAACCGCGGTGAGTATGACAACCCATCCGGTCCTCCTTCTGTTTTTTTCAATAGCTGTCACGTACAATAAACCGGGAGTCCGGCCTTTTGTTTACTTCGCAACCTTTATTTCCCTGCCGGTCAGCCTGAAACGCGCTTCCAATATCTGTGAGGGTATTTTTCCGGCCTCGAGGTTTGATCCCGGCTGCCCTCCTCCAACGGCAATGGTGAACCATCCCGGCTCAATTACCCTGTTATCATTGCCGTTGATCAGCGAGAGCTGTTCAGACTTAAGAGTGAACTCCAGCGTACGGCTCTCACCGGCCTCCAGGCTGATCCGCTTAAAACCCTCAAGCTGGCGCAACGGTCGAGGCGATGAGGCCTTCTCATCTGTGAGATACAGTTGCACAACCTCATCTCCGGCCATTTTTCCTGTATTGGTAACCGTAACCTTCACCTTCACCTCACTCCCGGCAGCCGTCTTCTCCGGAACAACCAGGTCAGAATATGCAAAGGTGGTGTAGCTCAACCCATAACCGAAAGGATAGAGAGGTACACCCGTGAAATACCTGTAGGTACGATTTGTCATGTCATATTCATCGAATGGCGGCAGCTGGTCAACGGAACTGTAGTATGTCACCGGCAGACGGCCTGCAGGATTGTAATCGCCAAACAGGACATCAGCCACGGCGCTGCCACCCTCCACCCCGGGATAGCCTTCCAGAAGCACCGCTGCGGCCTTCTCCTGTGCCTGTAGCGAGGCTACCGGACCTCCGTTCATCAGGATAACCACAACCGGTTTCCCTGTGTTTATCATGGCATTAAGGAGATCTTCCTGGTTCCTGGGCAGATTAAGGCTGGTACGGTCGCCGCCGCTGAAGCCGTCAATATCTATTCCCATCTCTTCGCCTTCCAGCCTCTGTGACAGACCCAGCACAAGCACCACGATGTCCGCCCGGGAAGCTGTTGCCACCGACTCCTCAAGCAGATTCACACGCGGAAGCGCCCAAAGAAGCTCCATGTCGGCGTCACCTCCCCAATTTCTGTAAACTATCTCGATCCTCTTTTTTACTCCGGCCGTGAGATCTATCCCCTCCTCCCTGTGAAAAGCATGATGCTCGCCCCTGTATCGAATGAGAGTATCGCCCTCGACAATAACCAGGTAGTCAGATGACCCCCATGCTCCGAGGGTATATCTGCCAGTGACAGGCGGATCAAGGTATGTTGTCCATCGTATCCCGAAATCATTGACAGGCATCGATTGGTGGGGTGAGTTGTTCTCCCAGTAAAAATCAATTTTGTCGTCTCTCCTGGTGAACAGCGGATCACCCTTCATATCCCTGCTGCCAAAATACTCTCCTATTGCTCCCTGTCTTCCGTCAGGAGTTGAGAGGAAACATGAAGGTATCACGACCAGGTTGTGTATTCCCGGTGCCAGGTCGCTTCCTTCGGCATATAATATTTCAGTGCACTCGCCGGCCTTCGCCCTGATGCCATCAAGTATGGTAACCGGATCTTTTGGAATGCCGTTATAGTTTCCCACCAACGCCTCCCAGTTAGCCGCATTCGGACCTATCACTGCTATACTCTTTATTCCCTTGCCAAGAGGAAGTAATCCGGCCTCATTCTTCAGGAGTACGATCGATTTGCAGGCAGCTTTCCTGGCCAACGACCTGTTGTAGTCAGAACAGTTTGCCTGGTAAGTTATTTGTGCATATTCAACAATAGTGTCCGGATCGAACATACCAAGCCTGAAGCGTGCGGTCATAACCCTCTTTACGGCCCTGTCCAGATCGGCTTCGGTTATCAGTCCGCGCCGGTAAGACTCCATAAGGTGCATGTAGTCGACGCCGCACTCCAGGTCAGTGCCTGCCTTAAGTGCCAATGCAGCTGCTTCTGCGGGCCCCGCAGCGTAACCCTGGTAATTGTAGAAGTCAGATAACGCCCAGCAGTCGGATACAATGTAGCCTTCAAACCCCCACTCATTCCGGAGTATGCCGTAGAGCTCCTCACTGGCGCAGGCCGGATGGCCGCGAAACTGGTTGTAGGCTCCCATTACTGAATAGACGCCTCCCTCCTTCACCAGGGTGCGAAATGCCGGCAGGTAAGTCTCTCGCAGGTCACGCTCACTGATGACTGCATTGAACTCATGCCTCAGAGGTTCGGGACCTGAATGTACTGCATAATGCTTTGCCGTAGCCACCGTCTTGAGATACTTAGTATCAGAGCCCTGCATCCCCTGAACAAAACGAAGCCCCATGCGGCCGGTGAGATACGGATCTTCACCGTATGTCTCATGACCCCTTCCCCAGCGCGGATCACGGAATATGTTAATGTTAGGCGACCAGAAGGTAAGACCGTGATAGATACCCGGCTCACCCCTCCGTAAAAACTCATGATACTTGGCCCTGGCCTCGTCGGAGATGGCATTGGCCACATCAAGCATCAGTTCCTCATCCCAACTGTTGGCAATAGTGATAGACTGCGGAAAGACGGTGGCATATCCCGCGCGGGCAACACCGTGAAGGGCTTCGTTCCACCAGTTGTAGGCAGGAAGACCCAGACGCGGGATGGCCGGAGCAGTATACAGCAACTGGCCAGCCTTTTCCTCAAGGGTCATACGACTTACCAGGTCATTTACCCGCTCCTCAAACGGAAGATCGGTTTTCAGGTAAGCCGGACTCTGCGCCATCAGAACATTTATGATCACAAACAGGAGAAACTGCGAGATAATTACTTTTTTCATAGGTCAGGATATCTGTTTTCAGGAGTATAAAGTTAGGATTTATTACCTTTGGAAGGAGCCTGAATTGAACACCGTAATCCAAATAGATATATCATGAACAGCAACAGAAGAGATTTTGTAAAGAAAAGTGTGCTGGCTTCTGCCGGAATAGCAGGTATAGGGCCAATGGTTTCAGCCTTCGGCATGCCTTGGAGACAAGTCAGTCCGTCGGACACCGTAAGAGTGGCCCTGATAGGAGGCCGTAACATGGGATGGTCAAACCTTGAGACATTCCTGAAGTTTCCGCAGGTGCAGTGTGTATCCATTTGTGACATTGATGATGAATGGCTGAATAAGAGAGCCTCTGATGTTGAGAAGATCGCCGGAAAGAAGCCTCCTCAACTGGTGAAGGACTGGCGGAAGGTGATGGACAACCGGGATGTTGATGCTGTGATAGTGGCCACCCCCGACCACTGGCACTGTCTGCAGGCTATTGCGGCCATGGAGGCCGGGAAGGATGTCTACTGCGAAAAACCTCTTGCCAATTCCATCGCCGAGTGTGACGCAATGGTCAGGGCAGCCAGGAAACATGAACGGGTGGTACAGACCGGTCAGTGGCAGCGCAGCGACCCCCACTGGCAGGATGCGGTTGCATTTATTCACTCCGGTAAACTTGGCCGTATCAGAACCGTAAAGGTGTGGGCCTATATGATCTGGAAGAAGACCCTTCCCGTTCAACCCGACGGCCCCGTGCCGCCCGGAGTGGACTACGAGATGTGGCTCGGCCCGGCCCGGCACAGAACCTTCAACCCGAACCGCTTCCACTATAACTTCAGATACTTCTGGGATTATGCCGGAGGACTGATGTCTGACTGGGGAGTGCACCTTCTTGACTATGCACTGCTGGGGATGAAAGCCGAACTGCCGAAAGCGGTTTATACCGCGGGTGGCAAATTTGCCTACCCCACTGATGCCATGGAGACGCCTGACACCCTGCTGGCTACGTATGTCTATGATGATTTTACCATTAGCTGGGATCATGCCTGCGGTATCAAGGACGGACCTTATGGGCGGGAACACGGACTGGCCTTTATGGGTGAGAACGGCACACTGGTGCTTGACCGCAACGGATGGGAAGTGATCCCGGAGGTGGATTCAGCACCCCGGATGGAAGCTGTGCCTCTGCAGACAAAATCGGAGACCGTGGAGGGTCAGGCTGTAGCCGGCGGCGGACTGGCCGCACATGTGTCAAACTTCCTCGACTGCATGACAACCCGCAAACTGCCGAATGCTGATGTGGCTATCGGAGCGCAGGTGGCCAAGCTGACACACCTGGCAAATGTATCATGCAGGCTGGGCAAGCCGCTTGCATGGGATAACACCGCCGGCAAATTCCGGGAGGAAGAAGCCAACGCTCTGATAAGACCATATTACAATGCACCGTGGAAGTTCCCTGAGTACTAACTTTAATTAAAATTGAAATGAAATCGAAATTAATTCTACTGTCCCTTTCAGTCTTGTTGACATTTGCCGGATGTACAAAGAGCGACTGGCAGAAGCTGTTCAACGGCAAAGATTTCACCGGCTTCGTCCAGATGGGCGGACAGGCCCAATATATCGTTGAGGACGGGGTGATGGTCGGTGTATCAACCCCCGGCACTCCAAACAGCTTTATGTGCACCACTGAGGAGTACTCCGACTTTATCCTCGAGTTTGATGTAAAGGTTGACACCCTGCTCAACTCGGGCGTCCAGATCAGGAGCCACAGTTCGGATAATGCCGGCAGTGTACTTGTATACGGTTACCAGATCGAGATAGACCCTACAGACAGAGGATGGAGCGGCGGTATCTATGATGAGGCAAGAAGAGGATGGCTCTACCCTGTCACCCCCAACAACAAGGCAGCTGTGAAATCGTTTGACAGGTACGGTTGGAACAGCTACCATGTGGAAGCCATCGGTAACCGTATCAGAACATGGATAAACGGTATTCCTGTTGCCGACCTGATTGATGACGCCGATGCTTCGGGCTTAATCGGATTCCAGGTTCACGCCGTGAGGGATGAGCTGGTCGGTACCCGGGTGATGTGGAAGAATATAAGGATAGTCACGGAGAATCTTGAAAAATACATGAATACCGACACAGCTGTCATCTATCAGGCAAACTTTATTCCTAACACCTTGTCTGACAGAGAGGTGAACGACGGCTGGAAGCTGTTGTTTGATGGCTCCACCTCAGCAGGCTGGAGAGGAGCTCATAAGGATGCTTTTCCGGAGGAAGGATGGGTCATTGAAGAGGGATGCCTGAAGGTCCTTGCTTCAGGAGGAGCCGAATCAAAAGGTGGCGGTGACATTGTCACAGTTGACCAATACGGGAACTTCGACCTTTTCTTTGAGTTTATGATAACAGAAGGTGCCAACAGCGGAGTTAAATATTTCGTGACTGAAGATTATGCAACATCAGGTTCTGCTATTGGCCTTGAATACCAGGTGCTGGATGACCTGCGCCATCCCGATGCAAAGATGGGCCGCGACGGCAACAGGACCGTTGCATCGCTATATGATCTCATTCCGGCGGCCAACAAACGGTTTAACGGTGTCGGACAATGGAATGCGGCACATATTGTATCCCTTAACGGCCATGTCGAGCACTGGCTCAACGGCTTCAAGGTACTTGAATATGAGAGGGGCAGCGAGGCTTACCGGAAGCTGGTTCAGGAGAGCAAATATAAGGACTTCGCCGGCTTCGGCGAGGCAGAAAAGGGCCACATCCTCCTCCAGGATCACGGCAACGAGGTCTCCTTCCGCTCTATTAAGATCAGGCAATAGGCAGTAGGCAATAGGCAATAGTCCAGATGACAAGTCGGCAATCGGCAGTCCTCAGTCGGCAATCAGCTGATAACCAATTGACTGAAGACTGTGGACTGAAGACTGGGGACTCTTACAAAAAGCCTACCTAACGCTAAACCGAAAGGTGGTGCTCGACAGGAACGGCTCGCCAGGAGTCAGTACTACTGACGGGAACGACGGTTGGTTCGGACTGTCAGGAAAGTGCTGTGTCTCGAGGCAGAAGCCGGTGCGGTAGTTGTAAACCTTGCCACCGTGACCGGTCTGTGAACCATTAAGGAAGTTGCCGGTGTAAAGCTGTACGCCCGGCTGATCTGTGATGACTTCCAACAGCCTGCCTGTTGAAGGATCATAGACCTCAGCATCAACCGCATCAACATTGTCCAGAACAAAGTTATGGTCATAACCGCCGCCAAGGATAAGCTGATCATACTCCTCACCTATCCTATCACCTATCAGATGAGGGGTACGGAAGTCAAACGGGGTGCCCTCCACAGGCCTGATCTCACCGGTGGGGATCAGGATTGAATCGACCGGCGTAAAGGCAGCAGCCCTGATTAATGCCTCATGATCGAGGATGTCACCCACACCGGCACCATGCAGGTTGAAATATGCGTGGTTAGTGATGTTGATGACGGTATTCCTGTCGGTGGTGACTTTGTAATCCATTATGATCTCGTTGTCATCGGTCCAGGTGTATATCACCTCCGCAACCACATTACCCGGGTAACCCTCTTCCATGTCAGGCTTATTGTAGGTAAATTTAACTGCCGGGAAGTCAGTGCCCTTCAGTACCTCCGCATCCCATGCCCGGCTATGCCAGCCTGTGGGGCCACCGTGAAGGGAGTTGGGGTCATTGTTGATCGCCAGGGTATATTCAACTCCGTCAAGCGAAAACTTACCCTTTGCTATGCGGTTGGCATACTGGCCCACTACCTTTCCGAAATAAAGGTCTCCGTTAGCATAACCATCAAAAGAATCATACCCGAAAGTGACATTCTCCCTCTTCCCGTCCCTGTCAGGCACACTGACCTCAACGATCACTGCCCCGTAATTTGACAGCTTAATGAAATCACCATCTTTGTTTGTGAGCGTGTAAAGGAAGACATCCTTCCCTTCAAATGAGCCGAAGCTTTCAGTTGTAACCATCTCTTTTGCTTTATTGTTGCCGCACGAGCCCATGACAAACATGACCACTGCGAGTGCAGATATTAAAAATAATTGTTCCCTTTTCATTGCATTTGTTTTATAAGTATTGCCAAATATACGATTTCTGTTTCCTGGAAGTGACCTGGCCATCCGGTTTTATTCAACAGCAAGCTTTTGTTGAGGACACTTTACAGTATACGGCAACCAGACCCTCATCTCTCCCTTGCCCCTGTTATTCCAGAGATGATACGGGATCAGTGTCATCGCAAAAGGTTCGCCCGGGGTGACAGTGCCATCTGAAGCAGCAACAGCACTGTAACCGGTTGTTGTTATTAGTTCAGTGCCATTAAGCAGATCCTGATGGAACTCTGTGATGAAGACCGGATTCCCGGCGATTAATATATCAAGGACCTTCCCATCCTCTTGATCAGGCCATTCAGCGCAAAACATCAGTGGTCCGCGCTGGATTGCATATCTGCCCGCATCCTCTTTTACCTTTTCATCTGCAACAACAGTCCTTACGGGCATCGGAAGATAAAGCTCAATCCTGTCTCCCTTCTTCCATTTCCGGTTGATTGTTACATACCCGTCGGTCAGAGTGGCTTCCGGCGCCTCTCCGTTTACAAGAAGCGAGTATTCCTCCTTAAAAGTTTCGGTAAATGCATACAGTCCTCCGGGCATGGCTTCATTGCGCGCCCATCCCGGAATACGGATATGAAGGGCAAAGGTTTTCTCTTTCTCAGGACTGACCGTCATGGTCACCTTGCCGTCCCATGGGTACATCGTCTCCTGAGTAAACGAAACAGTATTTTTTGCAAAACTTATCTCAGCCTCATTTGATGCGAAGAGGTTCACATACAGTCCATCGTCAGTAACCGAATAAATATATCCCGGGATTGCCGGAATAAACCTGCAGACATTTGAGGGGCAGCAGGCACATCCGAACCAGGCTTGCNNGGCAGCAGGCACATCCGAACCATGGTGACCTCTCATGCCGGCCGTCAGACTCCAGGGGATTAGGATAAAAGAATCTGTCACCTGATAGGCTGACGCCTGAGAGGGTTCCGTTGTAAAGAGTCTTTTCAAGGATATCAAAATATTTGCCCTCACC
>DCSU01000076.1:25063-31423 GCA_002325785.1 Bacteroidales bacterium UBA1458
GGTAGTACGGCTCGGCGAATCCCTCGTTGCCACCACTGGCACCAATGCCTCCTGTGATGTACATCTTCCTGTGAACAAGGTCTTCCCATATCTTTGTGATTGCACTGACATACGCTTCATCACCAAGTATGGAAGCCACATCAGCCATACCAGAATACATATATGTGGCTCTTACTGAATGTCCTACCGCCTCGGTCTGGTCAACCACCTTTTTGAGGCTCTGTGCATATTCATCACCGTCATCACGTGTACCGCGGGCATCAAGGAAAAATTTTGCCAGATCAAGATACCTTCTCTCGCCTGTTACCCTGTACAATTTTACCAGCCCCATCTCTATCACCTGGTGTCCGGGATAGCTGACGAAGGCATCCCATCCAAAATCCTTATCTACCAGGTCAGCCGATTTAAGTGAAATCTCCAGCAGCTCCCTCTTCCCGGTTGCCTGGTAATATGCAACGGCAGCCTCATACATGTGCCCCAGGTTGTATAACTCGTGGCTGAGTATGTTAGTTTTTTCCCATCTCTTCCCCTCAGCCCATTCATGAATCTTACCGTAACCCATCTCCGCAATGGTACGGTTGGTGTAGAGGTAACCGTCATCCTCCTGCGCAAGGCCGATCTTCCATATTAACGAATCAACATATGCCTCCAGTGCCGGGTCGGGATAGGTCTGAAGTGAGTAGGCAGCGCCTTCAATTATCTTTGTGACGTCGGAGTCATCAAAAGGATATATCGTCCGGAAAGCCCCGGTATCAAGGCCTCCTGCAATCTCGAAGTTCCTGACTCTTCCTGTTGATTCGCAATATCCGAAGGCGATGGGTATGGTCACTTCATGGTTCTTTTTTATGCGCGGTGCCCAGAAATTGTCGGTCATTTTCACCGAGGTGAAAGGAACCGGCCGGATGGGATAGTTCTCATCATCTCCGGTGCCTGCGCATGATGTCATGGTAAGCAAAACAATTGCTGCAACAGTTATAATTTCAACCCCCTTTTTCATATACTGCTATTTTTCCGATTTAATCCATACTGCCATTTCGCCCCTGCCCCTGTTGGCCCATGAGTAATATGGAACCGCCTTCACCTTCTTTTCCTCTCCGGAGGGGGCTTTCGCCTTGAAGGTCAGTGTGCCGATTCCTCCGAGAAGGTCAGGTTCGAAGGTGAATTCCACTTTTGTGTTATGGTCAACGGTGAGGTCACGCACCGGACCGTTATCTGCCTCCTCGAGGCAATAGACAATCGGTCCCACCCCGACAGCCACTCTTCCCCTGTCAGCTTCGACCTCATCCCTTGCTATAATGAAGCGTGGCTCCATCGGCAGAGAGACCTCAACAACGTCTCCCCTGTTCCAGTTTCTTTCAATGACTGCAAAACCACTGGATTTTCTCACCCGTGCTCTTTTGCCGTTAATAACTATCCGCATCCTCTTATCAGGGCGGGTAATGTATTTGTATAACCCCCCCTCAAAGGGTGCCTTGCCGGTCCAGGATGGGATGCGTATCCCAAGACTGAAGAGGCTGCCGTCAGTGTCAGGGTCAACACTGATTTTGACAGCGCCGCTCCACGGATATTCCGTCTCCTGTTTAATGACTACTTCTCCTCCGATAGTTGTCAGTCTCGCCTGGGAACTGATGAAGAGGTTCACGTTCACTCCCTCATCGGAAAGTGACCATACATACTGCTTTAGGGTGGGCATAAAGCGTGCGACGTTGACAGGGCAGCATGAGCAGTCAAACCAGCCTGCCCTCTCAAAGGTCCCGTCTGATTCCAGGGGATTGGGATAAAAGAAGTGGCATCCGTCACTCCCGATACCTGAGATAAGACCATTGTAAAGAGTGCGTTCCATTACGTCAAGATATTTTGTATCACCTGTCGCCCTGTAAAGGCGGTGGTTCCAGAATACATTTGCCACCGAAGCGCATGTCTCCGTGTAAGCTGTCATATTAGGGAGCTCAAAAGGCTCACCGAATGCCTCACCATGCTCTTTTGAACCGATGCCACCGGTGATGTAAATCTTACCCCGGGTAACATCTTCCCATATTCTGTCCGATGCTTCAAGATACCGGTTATAACCGGTCTCCTCAGAGATATCAGCCATGGCGGTATACATATAGGCTCCCCTGACGGCATGACCGACAGCCTCTGACTGTTCAAGAACAGGCTCGTGCATCTGCAGGTAGACCGAGTCATTGTAAAGCTCAAACCTGCTTCCCTCAGGATGGTGTACATACTCGCCGGTTCTGCCCCGAACATCGAGGAAGAACTGTGCCAGCTCAAGCCATTTACTCTCACCGGTAAGCCGGTATAGCTTTATCAGGCCTATCTCAATCTCCTGGTGACCCGGAGCTATCTCCTTCTTGCCCCAGCCGAACTCATTATAAACAAGATCAGCATTCCTTAGTGCAACGTTTATGAAGGCATAGGAGCCGGTCGCCAGATGGTGCGCTATGGCAGCCTCATACATGTGTCCGGCGTTGTACAGTTCGTGGCTGACACGCTCGTCAATCCATCGCTCACTGCCTGCACCGGGGGCCATGTTGACCGGGTCAATGGTCCTGGTGGTATAGAGGTAACCGTCATCCTCCTGTGCGGCTGCAATGATAGTCACCAGGCTGTCTAAATAACTGCGCAACGCCGGGTCCGGAGTCTCCATTAGAGAATAACAGGCACCTTCAATAATCTTGAAGACATCCGAATCATTATACCGTGCGCCGGTATGGCTTCCTTTTTTCAATCCACCGGCAATGGCGAAATTGTCAATGCGTCCTGTCTGCTCGCACTGCATGAATACATAGGGAATGGTTTTAACCCTGTTCAGTTCAATTTTGGGCGACCAGAAGCTATCCCTTATTAGCACCTCACCGGGTGCGGGCGTTGCCAGCCAGCGTATTATCTCCTCCTCCTGAACCGTTCTGCAGGAAATGGCACAGAAAGCCAGTGAAATAAATATCAGATACTTCTTTTTCAACATTTTACCTCTTTTCTGATGAGTTTGAGCCTCTTCATGACATCGTTGGTACCGCGACCAAAATAATCATGCAGGACCCTGTATTCTGCAAATAGTTTTTCATATGCCTGAACATTGACGGCTACCGGTTTGTAGGTGTAATCCCTGACTTTTGCCATAACTCCGGCGGCCTCCTGTATTGTTTCGAAGCCTCCGGCGGCCTTGCCGGCAGCAACCGCTCCGAACATGGCAGAGCCAAGAGCCGGCGCCTGAGGCGAGCCGGAGATCTTTATCTCCTTATTGATAATATCAGCGTAGATCTGCATTACGAAGGAATTTTTCTCCGCAATGCCTCCGGCTGCATAGAACTCATCAACAGGTACGCCATAATCTTCAAATGTATCAATTATCATCCTTGTTCCGTAGGCAGTGGCTTCAATGAGTGCGCGGTAGATCTCCTCCGGCCTGGTGGCCAGTGACACGCCCACGATCATTCCGGTGAGGTCAACATCAACAAGCACAGACCTGTTCCCGTTCCACCAGTCAAGCGCTACCAGACCGCTCTCACCCGGCTTCAACCGCAAGGCCATCTCCGTAAGGAGGGTATGAAGGTCTATTCCTCTGGCATCCGCCTCAGCCTTATAATCAGCCGGGGTACAGTTCTCGACGAACCACTGAAAGTGATCGCCTACACAGCTCTGCCCGGCCTCATAACCAAAGAACCCTTCTATGATGCCGTCTTCCACCACGCCGCACATCCCGGGCACATCCTTCTCCGTTTCGCCAAGGAGCATGTGGCACGTTGATGTGCCAATGATGGCAAGCATTTTACCCGGAGAGGTTATACCAACAGCAGGAATAGAGACATGAGCGTCGACATTGGCCACTGCAACAGCTGTACCCTCCTTCAGCCCGGTCAGAAGTGCTGCAGCAGCAGATATAACCCCTGCCTTTGTTCCTACCGGTATGAGGTTTCGCGAAAGCTTTTCGTCAACCAGATTCTCCATCTTGGGATGAAGTGCCTTGAAAAACTCATTTGATGGATATCCTTCATGCTTATGCCAGATAGCTTTGTAACCGGCAGTACAGGTATTGCGGCTCTCGGTGCCGGTCAGTTGCCATACCACCCAGTCAGCGGCTTCAATAAAACGCGCGGCAGCATCATAGAGCCCGGGATCCTCATTAACCGTCTGCCAGATCTTCGGGATCATCCATTCTGATGATATCTTCCCGCCATAGCGCTTCAGGAATCTCTCTCCCCTCTCTTCAGCAATTGCGTTCAGCCGGTTAGCCTCATCCTGGGCAGCGTGATGCTTCCAAAGCTTGATCCATGCATTGGGCCTGCTTTTAAATTCATCAAGGAAACAGAGCGGAGTACCATCAGCCGTCACCGGCAGCATGGTGCATGCGGTAAAGTCAATGCCGACACCTGCTATCTGATCAGGTGTCACCGAGGCCTGCCTCATCACTTCCGGGATGGTAATGCGGAAAACGTCAAGGTAATCGCGCGGATGCTGCAATGCCCAGTCGACCCCCAGAGGAGTGCCGTCAGGGAGCGTGTTATCCATCACCCCGTGTGCATACTCGTGAACGGCCACTGCCACCTCTTCACCGGTAGTGGTGTCAACAAGAACCGCTCTTCCTGAGAGGGTGCCGAAATCTACACCAATTGAATACCTGTGCATTTCAATGTTATTAAGTGTTTATTTTTTCTGCCCATAGTAGGCGCTGTTGCCGTGCTTGCGCAGGTAATGCCTGTCAAGCAAGTGCCGGTCAATCTCTTCCGGCGGTGCAATGCTGACGGAAAGTGCTGCCATGCGTGCCACCTCCTCCAGGATTACGGCGATGTGCACCGCCGTGGCAGGTGTTACGCCCCAGGTGAACGGAGCGTGCGAGTTGACAAGCACTGCCGGCATGATCTTCGGGTCAATCCCTGCCAGAGCTTCGGCTATCACCAGGCCGGTGTTGTACTCATAGTCATCTTCTGTCTCTTCCGCTGTCAGCCTTCTGGTCACCGGCACCGGCCCGTAGAAATAGTCCGCATGTGTCGTACCCAGGCATGGTATAGCCCTGCCGGCCTGCGCCCATGCGGTGGCATGGGTGGAGTGAGTATGTACCACACCACCTATGCCCTGAAAAGCTTTATAAAGAGCCAGGTGAGTGGGCGTATCCGTTGAGGGGTTCATTGCTCCCTCAACTACTGTGCCGCTGAGATCCGTTACCACCATATCACTGGCGGTCATATCACTGTATGATACGCCGGAGGGTTTGATAACCATCAGACCCGAAGCCCTGTCAAATCCACTGACATTGCCAAAGGTCATTAGTACGAGGCCGTGCCTTACAATATCAAGGTTAGCCCTGTAGACATCTTCCTTAAGCTGTTCAAGCATGATAAAGTATGTTAATTAATACGCTTACCGTAATGCTTTATTAATCAGCTTACGGAAAGATTGAAAAAGAAACCGTTTCTGGCCAGCTCCCTGTATTTTGATTCGTTGAACCTGAAATACCAGGCCCCTTTCTTCGATGTCTCTCTCTCCTTTTCTTCCTGTTTTTCAAGGAGCTCCATCGAAAGAATCTTCTTTCTGAAATTACGCTTGTCTATAGGCCTTTGATAAATAGCCTCATACAGGTTCTGAAGCTGCACAAGGGTAAACTTTTCAGGAAGAAGCTCAAAGCCCATCGGCCGTACCTTTACTGTCTCCACCAGTTCACTGAGAGCTCTGTCAACCATTTTTCGATGGTCAAAGATCAGATCCGGGAGGTTCGATAATGATCTCCAGTGAGCCCCGTTATGTCTTCGAATCTCCGGATCCAGTTCATGTATACCGATGAGCGCGAAGTAAGCTGTTGAGATCACCCTGGCACCAGGATCACGTTTGATCTCTCCATAGGTATAAAGCTGCTCCATAAAAAGATCTGACAGACCTGTCAGGGTACATAACACGCGGCAGGCAGCGTCGTCAAGGCTCTCCTTTTCCTGAACAAAACCACCCGCCAGCGACCACTGACCGAGGGCAGGCTCAAGACTCCTCTTGATCAGGAGAAGCTTAAGCTCCTTCTCGGCAATGTCATATCCGAAGATGATACAATCTACTGCGTTGAAGTACCTTGGATAATTCGAATAGAGTTCCAGCATATACTTTCAATCAACTAAACAAGACCGTTTTTCAGGTGGTAATAGAGGTCATTCCACCTCAGTTCTTTCTTAAACTGGTCTATCTCGCATTTTCCGTCTATCAGTACGAACTCCGTGCCGGTCATGGCGGCGAAGTCGGCCAGGTGTTCAGTCGTCAGAGCCTGGCTGAAGGAGGTATGATGTGCGCCGCCAGCATAAATCCAGGCGGTTGCTGCGGTTTTGAGATCCGGGTCGGGCTTCCAAAGGACGCTTGCTACCGGCAGTTTGGGCATCG
>DCSU01000160.1:0-4032 GCA_002325785.1 Bacteroidales bacterium UBA1458
TTAAAAGGGTCTATCAGGCAATAGACAGTAGGCAGTAGGCAGTAGGCAATAGGCAATAGAGGGGCGAGCGTTAAGTACCGACATAGTATGTCGGGATAGCGACGCAGCCAGTCTGCAGGGAGGCAGTCCTCAGTAGGCAGTCAAGGAGGAATTTTCGATTTCAGATTTTCGATTGTCGATTAATAAATAATCGCAAATCGCAAATATAATATTGTTGCCCTATTCAAAAGCAGCGTTGAGTTTAGGTAGATCCTCATTCCTCGGAATCACATTCCAGCTCAGGAGATCGAACTTCCATCCATCACCAACCTTAACAACGTGGTCAATGGCCCTTACAGGCAAATTTGGACTTATTATTGGAAGAATAAACTGTTCAACCACAATCGCGGAATTACCGTCGGCTGCAACAAGTATCTCACGTCTGTCAATAACAAATTCAAGCTTCATAGTACTGTCAAGACCCTGTGACATGAAGTAATCAGTAATTTGCTTCTTGTTCCATATCTCTGATGGATCACTACCAAGAAACATTGCATTATCGGTGCAAAATGAAGTCATTTTGTTGATATCCATAGCCTTATATGCCACATTATACTCATCCAGAAAAACTGTGAGTTCAGCTTTTATAGCTTCAGTATCAACAACAACAGTCGCTGGTTTTTGCTGGCAGGATGCCATCAGCATCACCAGTGCAGAGATAAGAAGAGGAGTCCTTTTCATAACTTTTCTATTAATTATTTAGTTATGATAAAGTTACGACATCAAGAGGGCGATGTCAAGTTTTTCTTACAATTGAAGGCAGTAGGCAGTCAAGGAGGAATTTTCGATTTCAGATTTTCGATTGTCGATTAATAAATAATCGCAAATCGCAAAATCCCCATACTTTACAGACTTTTGACTTTAAAGACTTTAAGGACTTTACAGACTTTCGACTTTACTGGAACAGATTACCGAGCAGGCCACCGGCCTCCTTGCCACGATTGTGGCTGATGGGTGAAAGTGCCCTGATCAGCTTGCGGATGGGCATCGACTGGAGCCATACCTTTCCCGTGCCACGCATTGTAGCAAGGAAAAGCCCCTCGCCGCCGAAGACCATCGTCTTCAGACTGCCGGTGGTTTCGATATCAAAGTCGAGTGAAGGTTCATACGCCACAATGCATCCTGTGTCAATGCGCAACGTCTCGCCGTTGAGCTGCTTCTCGATAACTGTGCCGCCGGCATGCACGAAGGCCTTGCCGTCGCCCTCCACCTTCTGCAGGATGAATCCCTCTCCCCCGAGCAGACCTGCACCCAGCTTGCGACTCAGTGTTACCGATAGCTTCGTGCCGTAGGCTGCACAGAGGAAACCGTCCTTCTGTACGATGATACTGCCATTGACGCTCTTAAGGTCGATGGGGATGATTGTTCCCGGATAGGGAGCGGCGAAGGCCACCTTGCTCTTCACAGAGCCCCGGTTTGTAAAGTGTGTAAGGAAGAGTGATTCGCCAGTGAGAATCCTCGAGCCTGCCTGGAAGAGTTTATCCATCACGCCGCGGTCCGGCGACGCGCCGTCGCCCATCCTGGTCTCATAGGTGATGCTCTGTTCCATGTATACCATGGTTCCAGCCTCAGCGATGATGGTCTCATTCGGATCGAGCTCTATCTCAACGAACTGGATATCGTCGCCAAAAATCTTGTAATCAATTTCATGTGATATCATATGTTCACAGTTTAGCAGGGTTAGGTATTATGCAGAGAAACTCGAAGGTCTCACCGAAGGGGTTTTTGAACTGGTGCAGGTCGCCCGGTCTGACAAAGAGGCTTTGTCCCTCCGTCACCTCGTGTTCCACGCCCTTCTCGTCGACCGCGATACCGCGGCCGCTCTCGATCTTGATCACATGCTCATAGTTGTGATTATGAAAGGGGGTATTGCCTCCCGGGGCTACAAAGAAATGACGCATGATGATGTTCCCCGATCCGTCATCCGGGCCTACTAGTATCTTCATCCTGACATTGGATGCACCTTCCATCTGAACCTCGGGCGCAGGTATTTCGGAATTGGTATTTATTTTCATAATTCGTTTATTACTGATTATGCTAACCCAGTGAGTCGTTTGCGGAAAAAAGTGAGGACCAGCACCACCGCAACTACCACCGCCGCCACCGCCGCCGTGATGAAAATAGCCCTGTAATCGTCCTGCCGCTTGATTATTATCCCCACGAATGCCCATACCACTGACAGCCCGATAAACGGATTGTCAAACCTCCATATGGCAATTGAGACCAGCAGTGCGCCGACGATGATCATGATTATGGCCCATGTCTCCTCAGAGATACCGAAGCCGCCCCATCCGTAGTTGACAAGAAGAGCGGTGATATTGGCGATGGTGGCAATGCATATCCATCCCAGGTAGACGCCAAAGGCTGCCTTGAAGAACCCGTAGGGAAGCTCCCTGATGAAAACATTGATCCAGATAAGTGACACCAGCAGCCCGAGCATCAGAATAAGCGACAATGGCAGCCTGCCGTAATGCCAGGCAACGATCCAGAGAGCGTTGAAGAGGCATGTAAAGCCGAAAAGCCATCCGATCCGGGATACGATCGCCTGCTGCGAGGTGGTGAACTGAACCACACAGAAGATAATAAGCAGGATGTAGATGATACCCCATATCGAGAAGGTGACCCCGGCAGGGACAAAGAGGTTTGGATAGGCGTCGGAAAGTTCCCCTGTGGTTTTTCCGTTCAGAGGAAGGGCGTTTGCCAGGTAGTTCATCACCACCATTCCGGCGAAAAGCAGAAGATTGAAATATTTCATTTTACTGATTATTAGTATCCTCATCACCCTGTTCCGGCATGGCAGGCAAGATGCGGTTAAGGTCTGTAATTTTAATCAAGTCACGTAAATTTAATAATTATTCCGGTTATTTATCATCCGAAAAAACAGAAACCGGTTGTAATATACCAGTGCATGCTGCAACCATAAGTATCATTTCGGCTTTAATACAAGGGTATGTGCGGCGGCAGCCGTGACAGCCTCGTATGAAAAGTGATCTTTGTAGAATCCGCCGTCAAGGTATCTCTTTGCCTGGGAAAGATAATACTCGCTCCGGGGCACTCCGGAGGCCCCGCCGGGAATGACGGACCACGATTCATCCCAATCTGCCATATTGTAAATATATCTCATTGATGCCCCGTTTACTGCCTTGAAATCAGGCTGGTAGGTAAAGTACGGGCAGACGGTGTGTTCATTCCCTCCTACCGGGTATTTTGCGGAGTTGAGATTGAACATTGATCCGAGTATCCTTACAGAACCCAGTGGGTGCATGAAAGTGATTGTATGGATCCTTCCCCACTTCCAGCCGGAGAGGTCTCTGCCATGTTTTGTCGCCAGCGACCTTACTGCCTCTCTGAAGCTCACCATAACAATATCGTCAAGTGTTTCCTGTTCTGCCGTGCTGATATTATCGACCCATTCGTCGGGACCTGCGGTCAGGATCCTATAGATATAGTAATCACCGCAGATGTCCCACAACTGATCAAAAAGATCACCCAGCTCATCTGCCAGAAGATTCCTGATGAAGCTTTTTCTGAAAAACTCGAACACGGTCGGTGCTGACAGGGCAGGATTCATGTCGTAATCCCAGTCCTTCATGGCATTCAGGGCCTCCGACTCCAGGGTTGTCAGCCTCATCTGCCTGTCTGTAAGCCTCAGTATGTAAGGCACAACCAACCGGGCATAATCAGAGTGCTGGTCAGCAAGCATCGTTTTAAAGTCCTCCACTCCAAGTATCGTTTTTTCACTGAGCATCTGCCTTATTCTGTTTATCCTGTAAGGCAGGTCGAAGCTATGGCTGACATAATAGGGATAATCATCGCCAACGACCCTGTTGTTTGCCGAGGAGACTGTTCCACTTTCCGGGTTAAGGATGGAAGGCATCTGTTCAAAAGGGACATAGCCTTGCCAGTCATACTGCTCAGTAGAGCCGTCACGGATCAGGATACCGTCGCCTTCCCTGATGGGAATTCCGCCCCCGGCATTCATGCCAATGTTCG
>DCSU01000160.1:4053-5737 GCA_002325785.1 Bacteroidales bacterium UBA1458
ATCATCCCATCCTGCTGCCCTGTTAAGCAGGTATACCGACCTTAGTTCATCGCTTTTATCAAACCCGTTCCACTTCATGCTAAGAGCAATGCCGTTGAGATCATTCAGCCCTCTCAGATAATTGAACCCCAGCCATTTTATTCCTGAGGAGATCGTATCAAGACTGATAAAGCCGGATATAACGGGTCCCCGGTGAGTGAACCGGATATTTACAGTATCATGGTTCCCGTGCTTTTCTTTAATTATTTCAGTTTTGTTTGTGACTTCCCTCCATTCGCCATTGAGAAGGTACTGGTTAGAGTTTGCGGGGTTAATTGTCTCTTTGAACAGGTCAATTGCATCGACCCTTAAATTGGTTAGTCCCCATGCTATTTTCTCATTATGTCCGGCAATAATCATGGGTTCGCCGGGGATCATCACACCTGTAACATTGAGTTCACCGGGGATTACCTGGTGCATTTGCAACCATATTCCCGGGGAGGTGAGGCTGAGGTGCATGTCGTTTGAGAGCAGGGGTTTGCCTGTTTCACTTTTTACACCTGAAACAGCCCAATTATTACTGGATGTCAGCGAAGGGATCCCAAGTTCGGATACTTTACCATAAGCAGTCAAAAGTGATCGCGTTAGTGCAATGAGTGTGTCACTTAGGTTATGGTCAGGGTATGAAATTGTCTTGACCGACTGGCAGTCGGGGATCAGCTCTGTGGCCTTTTCGATGCCAAATTTATTGATGAGTTGTTGAATAAAAAGTTCGGCCGTAAGGTTCCTGTAATCGAGGTTCCAACCCATCAGCCCGATTATTGATACGACATCTTCGGTGCACCACGGTTCAGGCTTGTAGGAGAGCAGCCTGAACTCGAGTGGCAGTTTCTTCCCGGCGGAGCTTATGAATGCGTTTATGCCATCGGTATATGACTGCAGACATCGGATAATACCTGGATCCATATCCTCCAGGATACCCTCAGAGGTTTGGTAAATCTGAAGGCACCTTGTAAAAATATCTGCCGGCATAAACGAATCTCCGAAAATCTCAGAGAGGCGTGCTGCCGCACTCCGGCGAACGAGATCCATCTGCCACAAGCGTTCCTGGGCAGAGATATAACCCGTTGCCATGTACAGGTCATGCTCAGAGGAAGCATAGATGTGCGGCATGCCTCGCTCGTCGCGGTAGACCGTCACACTGTCAGTGAGACCGGTGAGTATGACGGTGCCATCATATTGAGGTGTTAACCGGTTCTTCCTCTCAGGCGCCGTGACAGAGCCTGACGCCAGAATTTCCGTTAATAGAAGAAGTCCTGAGATTAGTAATCGTTCATGAGTATCCATGCCCCATTTCAGATTTCTCCTAAAAGTTAAGAAGAATTTGTGACATGGGTTTATCAGTCGGCAGTCTTCAGTCCTCAGTCAGCAGTCCCCGGTCTTGATTAATCAGGATCGAGGAGTTAAGGGTTCAGTCTGGGTGCCTGAAGCAATGATCCAGTAAATTACAATGCTTATCAGTGCGGCAAAAAAGCACCATACCGATGTAAGGTACTCCTTGTAGAAGATACCGGTAACAAGACATGAGGAAGCCATCAGCAAGCCCAGCAACCACATCCTCCTGGCGCTCGAGATAAAGAGAGGAATCAGTGTCGCTGCCGCGTAACCTGCGAATGCCAACAATGACCGCTGATGAGGAAAATTA
>DCSU01000160.1:5770-9753 GCA_002325785.1 Bacteroidales bacterium UBA1458
CGCCCACAACAAGGAACGGGATAAGCACCCGCCTGAGGTTTTTTTCCTTTTCAAGGAGCATCACCGAAAGCGGTAGATAGAAGGGCCATAGCACCAGTGCCGCAATGAGAAAGACATATGACGCTATGCTGAGCATCAAATCATTACCTGGCGTCTGCAGGGCAACCCACACGAACCCTTCAGATATCTGCTGAACCCCGAAGACAAGAGGTATTGCTGCAAACAGCCGGCTCGACGGATCACTGTTTTTTCTGACTGTCATCACGCCTATTGCAGTTATCACCGCCCCCCCGGCAAAACTGGCTTCTGCTGAAAAACACATATAGTTACTCCTTTCGAATAACTACCAAGGTAATGTATTTTGTGATTTCGTGGTATATTGCCTCATGAAAACCATAGTGCTATGAAAAAGCTCACACTACTGCTTGCCATTTTGATATGCCTGTCTCCTGCTGTGGCTCAGCTGAACAACGGTACGTTCCGTTTCGCTCTCGTTACTGACACTCATATCGGAGGTACTGGTGCCGATGAGGATCTGCGGCGCACCGTGGATGACATCAATGCCGATGACTCACTTTCGTTTGTAATCATCTCCGGTGATGTGACTGAGTTCGGGTCAGACAGCGAGCTGATGCTAGCAAAGGAGATCCTTGACGGCCTGATAAAGCCCTGGTATATTATTCCAGGCAACCATGACACGAAGTGGTCAGAGAGCGGTGGCAACAGCTTTCGCCGGGTCTTCGGCGATGAGGCTTTTGCCTTCCGTCACGACGGGTGGCTATTCCTGGGCACCAACTCCGGTCCCAACATGCGGATGGGCCCCGGACAGATTCCCCGTGAAAATATTGTTTGGCTCGATTCTGTGCTGAAAGTGCCGTCAAACAAGGAGATGAAGGTTGTATCGGTTAACCACTACCCTCTCGATAACGGCCTTAACAACTGGTATGAATTAACTGACAGGCTTAAGTCGCTCGACACCCGGCTTGCGCTATGCGGGCACGGTCACTCGAACAGGGTGATGGATTTCGAGGGAATACCGGCTCTGATGGGACGCTCTAACCTGCGTGCAGGGAAGGAATACGGTGGTTACAATATCATGACCGTCAGGGGTGATACGCTGCTGACGGCAGTTGTCAGACATCCCGGTGCGCTTACAATGCCGCCGTGGGCCGAGGTAAGACTTGTAAGGCATGACTTCCTCTCCGACACCACGGTCTGGCCGCGTCCCGACTATTCGATGAACATGAAATACCCGAATGTCAGTCAGGTATGGAGCGTGCAGGAGCAGAGCGACATCGGCGCGGGGACAGTCGCCGCCGGGAAGCTGGTGATAACAACCAACACCGCTGGTGAGATAAAAGCCCTTGACATCAGGAAGGGAAAAGTGCGCTGGACTTTCGCAACGGGAGCCAAGATTTACAGCACCCCGGCAGCAGAAGGTAAAACGGTGGTGGCAGCCTCAGCCAATGGAATGGTTCATGCCCTGGATCTCAGGCAGGGGAAGCTGCTGTGGAGCTTCGAATCAGGACAGCCAGCTGTAGCCTCACCGGTAATAAGTGACGGTAAGGTTTTCATAACAGGATCATCAGGGAAATGCTATGCTCTGGGCCTAAATGACGGCAGACTCCTCTGGAGCAACAAGATGATCGACGGGTTTGTGGAGACCATTCCGCTGATTTATAGGGGGTTGTTGATATTCGGAACATGGAATAACCACCTGTATGCCATTGATACTGAAACAGGTGTAATTAAATGGACTTGGAATAACGGTTATACAAACCGGATGCTGTCGCCCGCCGCATGTGTGCCTGTAGCAACCGGTGGAAGGGTATTTGTGGTGGCTCCCGACAGGAAGATGGCCTGTCTGGATGTCCTGACGGGTGAGCTGATCTGGCATTCGGACCTTGGCGGTATAACAGTCAGGGAGTCGATGGGCATTACGGCAGACAGCTCAATGGTGCTCGCCAAGACCATGAACGGAGTAATCATTGGCGTGGATGTACGGGGTAAGGAAGGCCGGGTGGTATGGAAATCGGACTTTAACATAGGATATGACATTGCACCGGGAGTGATTACTGAAAAAGAGGGTGTGATATTCATCCCTTCAGACAAGGGAATTATTCATGCGGCATCCCGAACTGACGGCAGCCTGCTCTGGAGTCACAGGATTTCGTCGTGTCTGATTAACAATATCGTGCCACTGGATGACGGAAGCCTCATATGCAACTCGATGGATGGGGTTGTCACAAGGCTGAAAGTCGAAAGTCCATAAAGCCGAAAGTCCATAAAGTCGAAAGTCCATAAAGCCGAAAGTCCATAAAGTCGAAAGTCCATAAAGTCGAAAGTCCGTAAAGTCNNCCGTAAAGTCGAAAGTCCGTAAAGACTGAAGGTCTTGCGGTTCCCGACGCACTTCGTGGTCGGGATTTGGCTTCGCCGAGCTCACCGCCTGCCGGCGGTTCGGTTCGTCGTTACACTCCTCAGCCTGCGGTCCAGTAGTCGTAATCCGGAGAAAATGCTATATTTGTTCTTCTGCGTGTGGAATAATAATATTAACATTTCTAAAAGGAGGAGCTGATGAACAGTAGCGCAGACTTTTTATACCATCCCCGTGATCACAAGACAATTGAATTATGGAAAGAGGTGACGGATGATCAATGGAATGATCCGTCATGGCAAAAAAAGAACTCTATACGGTCAGTTGACCAGCTCAGGAGGGTAATTAAGCTCAGCAAGCACCAGGAGGAAGAGATAAGGAGAACCATAGGCACTCTCAGGGTTGAGGGCAAAGAACCCTTAAGGATTACCCCTTATTATGCATCGCTGATGCAGGCGGATCCCTTCAACCCGGTTTTTTTCGGTGAGGTGTCTCTGAAGCGGATTGATCCTATTTTCTGGCAGAGTGTGCCCACACCGGCCAACCTGATGTTTCCCGACGCAGGGGTTGAGGGAGCCATGAGTGAAGGATCACGCAGCTACGGTGCTGCCTATCAACGCTATCCGAACAGGGTAGCGCTTTTTGTCGCCGAGAACACCAGTTGTGCCTCCTACTGTGTGCACTGCCAGCGCGCCAAGTCGCTTGACACCTCCGCCGACGTTAACAGCAGAGAGGTGGATAAGGGCATATTTTATATCGGATACAACAGGAACATAAATGAGGTGCTTGTCACCGGCGGTGACGCTCTGATGATCAGCAATAAGAGGTTGAAGTACATCCTGGAGGAGCTCAGCCGCATACCGCACCTGAGAGCCATCAGGATTGCCACGAGGGTGCCTGTGGTGCTGCCCATGCTCATCACCGGGGAGCTGCTTGACCTGATCAGGGTTTCGGCCAACAGGTTCAACAAGGGCCCGGATAAGTATGTCTATTTCATGACCCACATCAACCACTATCAGGAGATCACCCCCCGGATGGCGGCGACAGTGAAGAAGATCACATCGCACGGTTTCACGGTTCGGAACCAGACGGTGCTTCTCAATCATGTCAACGACAACTTCCGGACTCTTGCAGAGACATTCAGAAGGATGTTCTGGATCGGGGTGCATCCCTATTATCTCCTCCAGTGTCACAAGGAGAGAGGAATAGTGCATTTCATAACTCCGATACAGGTAGGGAAGATTTACATGAAACACCTGCAGGGATGGATTAGCGGCATCACCATGCCACGTTATGCAGCCAACATCGAAGGTGGCGGTGGCAAGGTACTGCTGATGCCATCAGGCCATGACACACTGAATGAGGATGTGAACATTGATGATAAGATCTCAGAGAGTTATGCCACAGTCATGACCTGGGATAACAAGAAGATAGTCAGGTATGAGGCACTCGGACGGGCAACGCGAAGCGAATTTGACAGTGCGGTGAAGGTCATGGATGCCTTCATCGGGCGCAAAGGAGCATTTCTGCCAAGGATCATCATTGTAGACAGAAAGGGGAACCATATTGAGACCACCAACCGTACCAAGCTGCCCACCTTTGAGAAGAG
>DCSU01000130.1 GCA_002325785.1 Bacteroidales bacterium UBA1458
CGACTGAAGATACCAGCCGGCTCGGTGGGCATCGCCGGCGAACAGACAGGCATCTACCCCCTCGAAAGTCCAGGCGGATGGCAGCTGATAGGGCGCACGCCCTTGCGACTGTTCAACCCTGACACCCGGCCGGAGTTCCTCTTTTCGGCCGGCGATTACATCCGGTTTTATCCTGTGGATCAGGATGAGTTTATCCGGATAGCCGCGGCGGTGGCTGAAGGCACTTATCATGTCAGCCGAACCCCGAAGGAATGACTATGGCTGCAGTGATCGTACATATGGCAGGATTGCTTACCACGGTGCAGGACAGGGGGAGGTACGGGTATCAGAGGTATGGCATGCCCGTTTCCGGCGCCATGGACACCTTCTCCCTCGAGCTGGCCAACCTGCTGGTGGGCAACGAGCCCGGTGATGCCTGCCTGGAGGCGACCATCATCGGGCCGGAGCTTGAGTTTACCGGCGCAACCTGGGTTGCAATCACCGGCGCCGACATGGACCCCCACCTCAACGGTCAGGGCATTCCGATGAACACCGCCGTAAATGTGAAGCCCGGTGACAAGCTCGGGTTCAGAGGACTGAAGAGTGGCTGCAGAACATACATTGCTTTTGCAAGAGGAATAGCTGTCCCGCCTGTTATGGGCAGCCGGTCGACCTACCTTAGGGCAGGCATCGGCGGTCACCAGGGCAGGGCCCTCATTCAGGGCGACGAACTACCATTAGGTACGGGAAATGCCCTTAACCAGGGTTATAAGCAGTCGCCGGGTGTAGCCGGTACTCTCCTTCCGGGCGACAGACTTCCTTTTGGCAAAACCGGGACGGACACTCGTCTCAAAAAGGTTCCTGATGACCTCATTCCAGAGTACAAGCACGAACAGACCATCCGGATCATCCCAGGTCCCGAAGCCCATTATTTTGAACTGGCCGGATTACGTAGCTTTCTATCGACGGAGTATACGGTCACCGCCCAAAGTGACCGTATGGGCTACCGGCTGTCAGGCGAGCCTATAATGCATAAGGAAGGCATGTCCGGCATCATCTCCGCAGGTGTCTCGGAGGGCACAATTCAGGTCCCCGGCAGCGGTCAGCCAATAATCTTAATGGCTGACCGCCAGACCTCCGGAGGCTATGCCCGCATAGCAAATGTCATCACCGCAGACCTTACCCTCCTCGCCCAGATGCGGCCCGGCGACACAATCCGTTTCATGGAGACAATCCTTGACCATGCCCGTCAGCTTTATATTGACAGGCACAAATTGATGATTATTACCCAATTATGGCAAAATAAATATTAAAACCACTCATTAATTGACTGATTTTATATAAATTTGGTCAATATTATGACGCCATTATGAAATATATCGATAGGGAAATATTGCCGGTTGTCCTGAAAAAGTTGCAGCCAAATAAGGTAGTTGTAATATCAGGAGCCCGGAGAACCGGGACCTATTCACATTGGCTCGACTGATCATTGCTCAAAGTATTACGGTGGCGTCTGACCCAGATACTCACCCTCCATCAGTGGAAACTGCATCGGCTTCTGGTCAGTGTCTTTTTTAATCAGGAATTCCTTTGATTGTATATGGCCGAATTCTTCAGCCACATTAAAAGCTGTTTGCCCCATCAGGTTCCTGACATTAAGATCAGTACCTCGGTTATTGAAGAGCTGAGAGCACAAGCCAGATTTTAAGCCATATCTCTTCCTCCGGCACCAGGAAATTGAACTGATTTTCGTGGATACAACACCATCTGTCAGAACAGAAGTGACAGGCAGGTAAGGCCGCCGTCCATCTTTCTGAACTCCGACATTTCAAGTTCGATAATATTGTAACCGAGCTCCTATCTTCATTTTCGATTTCGGAAATCCGGTTGCCCAAGGTTTGATGTGGTTATCCCTCCGGCGAAGTTCCTGCCCGGCCTCCTGACTATTGCTTTTGTATACACTTTTGGAAACAGTAGTTTTTCTGTTTGTCACAATCAAAATTAATAATAAAATCGAAGGATTGTTCCCGTTTTGGGAATTTTTTTTATCTTTGCCCGAGATAACAAAATTAATGGAGCGGATCTTTGCAAAAAGTACTCTGAGACAGTTTTGGGAAAAACACCCGGATACTGAACAGTACTTAAAGACATGGTACGACACGGCTATGAACTCAGACTGGAAAACGCCCAATGATGTGAAGAAGACTTATGCAAATGCCAGTATACTAAGAGACAGCAGGATTGTTTTTAACATTAAGGGCAATTCCTACAGGTTAATTGCAAAATTCAACCTTGAGAAACAATGGATCTTTATCAGGTTTATTGGTTCTCATGCTGATTATGCTAAAATTGATGCACCCACGATTTAAGAATAATACAATGAATATAAAACCGATTAAAACTGAAGCAGATTACCGGAAAGCTCTTGAGAGACTTGAGGAAATCTTTGATTCCAGAATGGGTACACCCGAAAGTGACGAGGCGGATATTCTTGGATTACTGGTTGACGAATACGAAAAGAAACACTATCATATCGATGCCCCGGATCCGATTGAGGCGATCAAGATCAGGATGGAAGAATTGAAGCTCAAACAGGTTGACCTTGCTGATGTTATTGGAGGGAAAAACAGGGTTTCTGAGGTCCTTAATCGCAAACGCAAATTGACCCTTGAGATGATTCGCAATCTTACCAGGAGATTAAACCTTTCACCCGGACTATTAATCCGGGACTACAAACTAACCGGATAAAATTAGTCATTTGATTAATAGTGAGTGCCCGGTGCTGTCGTCGGGGAACACATCTTGTCCCGATAAAAATCGGGACACTGGCCGGATGGGATTCAGATAACCCGACAGCTACCTGGGGCGGTTTGCTTGGGTTTATGTCAGGCAAAGACGGTAGTTGAAAGGGCTTTCAGTAAAGAATTCTCAAATCGTTTTAATATCCACAGAACAAGAGTTGGATTTGCAAATGACGGGATTGACACCTTTGAGAATATGGCACAAAAAGGCATATGGATTATTGACAGGGTGGTTCAGGAAGAGATGAAAGGCGGTGTCGATCTGAAGAACAATTTGTGGTACATACCTATGACAAACAGTGTTGTAAACGGGATGGGGAAAAATTCAAAGCGTCGTAACTTTTGAATATTATGATAAGGTATAACGAGTTCCAGCGTTCCTGCTGACAGATATACTTTTTGTGTAAATTTGCAGTATGCATAAAAGGACTGAAAATATAACCGGACGAATACGAAATGAAATAAAAAGTATTGATCCGACTGCACAGGTTATCCTCTTTGGTTCCCGTGCCCGGGGGGATGCCAGACAAGATTCGGACTGGGATATTCTTATTCTTATAAAAGACACAGTTACAACTGAAATTGAAAGATCGTTCCGATACAGGTTATTCGACCTTGAACTTGAAACCGGAGAGGTATTTTCCACATTTGTTTATAATACAGACACTTGGAATAAGAAACATAAAGTGACCCCATTTTACAGGAGCATAAAACAAGAGGGAGTTCTCTTATATCCCATACAGGGATAAAGCATCAATTTGGGCTACACTTCATTAAACCTGGATTAATTGATAAATCCGCGGCTGAAATTTACATCGACCTTTTTGACTACAGGCAAGCTGGTGACTATGCTGACTTCGTGGATTTCGATAAGGAAAAGACATTACCGTTAATTCCAAGGACAGAAATCCTTCTGATCAAAATTGAGGAGTTAATAAAAGAGAAATAAAACCGATCGGTAAATCAAAAGTACTGGACCCTTCCCGCTGCTGCTGTAATCCATAGATAGGCTTTAACTGCTAGTACATCAGGTGGATCTTCTCCTTATTAATCCACCCGGATTGGTTCTCATACTCTACAAAATATATTTTCAGGTCGGCCTGGTTTTCGTACTCCACAAAATATATTTTCTTCTTTGCCTGGTTGGCATAATCGGTAAAGTACCATTTTCCGTTGTTCTCGCCAGCCTGGTTCTCATACTTCACCTTGTAAACCTTCAGGTCGGCCTGGTTCTCGTATTTCACCACATAGACCTTGACATCCGCCTGGTTCTCATACTGGACGCTGAATACCTTCTGTGCCGATGCCGTGACGGAGACCGCCAGCAGCATCAGGAGGACGGAAACGTAGTAGAACTTTTTCATCGCATTATTCATTTGGACGTTACTGATGTTACAGGGTCAAATTTCGTGCTAAAAATACCGCTTCTCCGCATCATTGAGACAACGCCTGACCGGCAGGTCAGCAGCGAGCCTCTCTTATCGTTCCCTTTCCACTGCTTTTACGAATTGAATGCGGAGATTATTTTAATTTTCTCCGCATATGATGCGGATATTATTTTGTTTTTGCGGAGATTAAGCATTATATTTACCGCAAATAATGCGGAGAATGAAAATATATATCTACCAGCAAACTGACTGGCCACACTTCAGATGGGACAGCAATGCCATAATTCAGTCCTTGGCAACTGTAAGGCACCTGCAGGGTAAGCTGACGGGGAAAATGGAAACATTGGGTTTCAGGCTGAAGAATGAGGCCGTACTGGAAACACTTTCAACTGAGATCACAAAAACATCTGAGATCGAGGGCCGGATTCTAAACCTCGATCAGGTTCGTTCCTCGATTGCGAGAAAACTGGGAATAGAGATCTCAGGCCTCGTGCCTTCAGACAGGGATGTTGACGGGATAGTGGAAATGATGCTGGATGCAACACAGAACCATGAAAAAACAATGACGGCCGACCGGTTGTTTGGCTGGCATTCAGCCTTGTTCCCCTCTGGCCGGAGCGGAATGTACAGAATCGTGACTGGCAGCTGGCGCGATGACTCCACCGGTCCCATGCAGGTTGTGTCAGGAGCCCTGGGAAAAGAAAAAGTCCACTACCAGGCACCCCCTGCAGTTGTTATTGATAAAGAGATGAACCTATTTCTTGACTGGTTTAACAGGAGAACCGGGGAGGATTTTATCTTAAAATCTGCGATAGCTCATCTATGGTTCATCACCCTGCATCCGTTTGAAGATGGTAACGGCAGGATAGCCCGCGCCCTGTCAGAAATGTTACTGACCCGGTCTGACAATTCAACCAGCAGGTTCTATAGCATGTCATATCAGATAAGAGCAGTCAGAAAAAAATACTACGACATCCTGGAAAAGACCCAAAAGGGAACTATGGATATCACCGGATGGCTCGATTGGTATTTAAAAACCCTGGAGGGCGCTCTCCATTCATCAGAGATTGTTCTCTCAAAAGTTCTCAACAAGCACAGGTTTCTCGGTAAAATTGCTTCTGAGACCCTGAATCAAAGGCAGATACTTATGATTAACAAATTAGCGGACGACTTTGCAGGTCACCTGACAACCTCAAAATGGGCAAAAATAGCGAAGTGCTCCCAGGACACTGCTCTTAGGGACATCCAGGATCTGGTGAATAAGAATATCCTGAAAAAAAACCCATCAGGAGGACGAAGCACCAGCTATGTAATTAATGATCCTGAACCGGCCTGTTAATAATCGATGAACTGCGCAGGTGTGTGCAAAAACCAGACAGATTGACCACTTTCGGCCGCTTAACTGGTAAAAAGTATATTATACATATAATATGGGTTGTTAAACTAACCAAACATAAAAATCCCGCTTGATCTCCCCGGAGGCTAAATGCAGAGTGTAACTCTATGGTCCGTTCCCAATGAGGTAGCAACAAACAGCAGTGGGTCACTGCCCTGACCGGCGGAATGCGCACATCGGCATTTATCCAAAATGGCATGAACGGATATTACTGGACCTCAACTCTTTACAGCGCAAATTCGGGTTACTATGTCTCGCTATCCTACAATGATGCCCTTGTGCAGGAGGATCACCACTGGGGTTCAACCGGACACTCGGTGCGGTGCGTCCAGGACTAACCGGACATCAGCACTTCATCCTCAACTACCTGGCGTCAGAGAAATACCTCATGAACTGGGCACGCTCGTAGGCAAGAGGCTTTAGGCTGTCAGCCTGACGTAATTTGCCTGTTATCTCACTTACGGAGTGATAACCGTGGTTGTCAAGCCACTCATTCACATAACTGACCAGGGAGGTTATCACCGATGTCCCTTGCTGGTAGACAACGGAAGCCACCTGTACGGCATTGGCCCCGACAAGTAGATTTTTTACCACAGCCTCGCCGCTGTGAATACCTGTAGAGGCCGCAAGATCGCAGCTGACCTTGCCGGATAATATACTCAGCCAGCGAATCACCATCGCATTCTCTTCAGGCGTGCTGAAGATATTACCTGAGGTTATCTTCTCCCTTTCGAGGTCAACGTCAGGCTGGTAAAAACGGTTGAAGAGAACCAAAGCTTTGATGCCCGTTCCTGACAATCCTGTAACGAAACTGGAGAGCCCTGAGAAATAATGATGGATCTTGAGGGCCACAGGTATGCTTACCGATCGTGTCACTTTCTCCGCCACCTTCATATATATGCTCTCTATATCAGTCCCCGTCATCTTCGGATCAGCAGGCAGGATAAACATATTCAGCTCCAGTCCGTCAGCACCTGCAGCCTGGCTTACTGATGCAAAATCAATCCACTGGTCATCCGAATAACAGTTGATGCTTGCCATTATAGGTATACCGGCCTTATGTTTGGCGTTGCTGATTAGCGCCGTGTAGCTGTCCAGCGCGTTTTTCCTGGTATAAAATCCGATATAGTTTTCAGCCTCCGAGTAGGTATTGAACATATTGTTCATCCGCTGTGAATCGAGATCCATCATTATCTGCTCCNNCCGCCGCTGCCCCTTTCGCCTCCAGCTCCAGTATCTTTTCGACTGAATCGGTTAACCCTGAACTCGAAACGATAATAGGATTCTTTAGCTGCAATCCCATGTAATTTGTACTCAGATCTGCCATATCATTTTTTTATAAAAGGATTAACTTTTTCTGAGGTGTTTATCAATACCCCAGGCTGCCTTATGCCCGTTGGCTATGCCGTGAATCACATCAGGACCCTGTATGATGTCACCGCCCACGAACAGCCATCCTATACTTGACTGGAAATATTCATCTACTATTATCCTGCCCCTGTTGTCAAGTTTTAGCTCGTTTTTTACCTCATCAGAGAGATAGCTCAGGTCCATTCCCTGGCCTATTGATTCAACCACGCTGCTACCCGGGAAAAAGTTTGTCTGTGACTCGTCAAATTTGGGGTTGAACCTTCTGTTCTCATCGAATACTGAAGTACACTTGACAACATGCAGCCCTTTTATTTTTCCATCTTCCAGCTCAATTTTCACCGGACCCCATCCCGGGAATATCTGTGCCCCCTCTTCTCTTGCCTCAACCACCTCCTCGCGGTCGGCAGGCATTTCGTTCTCCGACTCGAGGGAAGTTGTGATGATGTTTACCTTCCCGAATTTACTGTTCTGCAGCCTTGCCAGCGAGCGTGTAATATCCATGGCCACATTCCCTCCTCCAATAACAATCATCTCTTCTGTCACGGGAATCTCTTTACCGAGTGTGATATCACGTAGTAGTTCTATCGACTGGTACACGTTATGGTGGTCAGATCCCGGTATCTTTGTGCTGCGGCCGAGATGCAACCCTGTACCTGCAAAGACCGCATCGTAATCTTTATGAAGGCTTTCAATGGTGACATCCTTGCCAACTACAATGTTACAGCGGATCTCGACTCCCAGCGCCCTGATATAGTCTATGTCCTTATCAAGAGCCTCATAGGGAAGCCGGTATTCGGGGATGCCGTACCGCATCATACCGCCCGGTTCGGGCAGCTTCTCAAAGATCACGCAACTGTAACCCATCAGCGCAAGATAGTGTGCTGCAGAGAGTCCTGACGGCCCTGCGCCGATAATTGCCACCCTCTTACCGTTCTTATCAATGTTTTCAGTTTCAAGGATCTTCATGTAGCTCTCCGCCGGGTTTTGGTCAGCTATATACCTCTTGAGCCATCTTATCGACAGCGGGTCGCCCAGGTGGCCTATAGAGCAAACCGTCTCGCATTTGTGGGTGCAGATTCGTCCGCAAATTTCCGGCAGCGGGTTTGTGTCATAAAGTATTTTCAGTCCTTCATTGAGATCGTCATTCCTTATTGCCCTGATGTATTCCGGGATACCCATATGGGCAGGGCATGTTGCCACGCAGATACCGCACGCAACGCATCGGTCTGCCTCACGCAACGCCTGCTCGCGCGAATAGCCCCTGATTATTTCTATGAAGGATTTGTCGCGTTCCTCCGGTTTCAGTTCGGGCATCCCAACCCTTTCCAGGGAATAAAATCCATAATCCCCCTCGGGCTTCTTCCATCCCTTTTCCTCGGTATCCCACTCTTTTTTGTCAACACCCGGAGTAAAACGGAATGTATCAGGGTCGGTATCAACCCATGTGTAATGGTTTGACATGGTTAGTGATCCGGTAGTACAAACGTCTACACACAGCGCGCACCAGCAGCAGCGACCCAGATCAATCCTGGGTCTCAGTCCGCTGTCACCGTCTTTGGTGATGATCCCTTCGACCGGCACCAGGTCAATGGCTTTATTCTCACATATGGCCTCGCATGTGCCGCAACCAATGCAAGTGCCAATATCATTTTTGTGGAATCCCCGGTACCGTGAAGCCGCCTCGCGCCCCACAGGATTCTTTATTGTAACAGGCTCCTTTACAATATTTCCCCATGCCAGGAAAGGATTTAATATATCTTTTATTTTGCCCATTTCTGTCTGTCAGCTTTTAATGAACCAGTATGATGTGTTCGAGGGTTAGGTTGTTTATCCATGTTTCAGCGCTCAATCTCAGGGGGACAAGTCTGCAGTGAGACCATTATGGCGTGCAAATCAGCAATATTTGCATTGATAAGCATATGCTCAAGCAGAGATATTGCGTGGTTGTAGCTCGGTCCCCTCAGGTTGATCCTGCGCGGCTTGTCACTGCCGTCGGTAACAAAATACATCCCATACTCCCCACGTGAACTTTCCGAGCGGATATAAGTCTCACCGGCAGGTATCTTCCAGTGAAGCACATTGGGCGTAGGCGCCTTGAATGGTCCAGTCTCGGGCATGCGTGACATGATCTGCCTTATTAGGTCTACTGTCATGATCAGCTCCCTGTGCCTGACAAGCGTCCTGGTGTAAATATCGCTCTCGGTGGCTGTTGGAGGCTCAAAATCAAGACTCTGGTACTTAAGGTAAGGATAATCCTTGCGAACATCCCTGTTAACGCCCGCTGATCTGGCGTTGATACCGACTATCCCGAACCGGTCAACCCACTCTTTTTGAATAACGCCCACGCCCACAGCGCGTTTTTTAAAGACAGCATTGTCGAACATCAGTTTTTTGATGTTGACGGTGAACTCGTCTATCAGCTTCAGGTTCTCCTCCATACGTTTTTTAAATCCGTCGGGAAGCAATCCTCTTACTCCGCCCGGAAGGATATACATATGGTATATTCTGCCGCCGGTGAGCTCCTCAAACCTGTCGAGGATAAGGTCCCTCAGGTACATCCCCCACTGCACCCCCAGCCCAAGCGAAAAAGTACCTCCCTGCCCAGGCACTATTCTAAACAGCGATTGCAGGCGAGCCATCTCAAGCACCAGAGTGCGGAGCCAGAGGGCCCTCTCCGGCACCTCTATGCCTGACAGTTCCTCTATGGCACCGGAGTAGATATACTCATTGTAATCGGACTCCGGAACGCACATCCGTATGCAGGTAGGGAACCCCTGTATGAAGAGCCTACGTTCAAACAGTTTTTCAAAACCGCGATGCAGGTAACCCACATGCGTCCTGGCCTCAACAATCTCATCACCGCAGACGGTTACCTCTACAGACATGTTACCGGTAACGCCAGGATGGTTGGGTCCATACCATAGTTTCACATATTTATGGGAGGTCAGGTCTACATCCGGCTTGCCGTTATCACTGACCGGCGGGTAGAGGCTTCTGTCAGGTTGCCAGTTAAATCTATTGTTACTCATCTTTCTTGCCTTGAACTGTTGGGGGATCATTGGGATACAGTTTTTCTCTCATATATGCAGCAGGGTCCTGCGTCTCTCTTCCTTCGCGGAAGACAAAGGTTTCCTCTGCATACTTCAGGGTGTCAAACTCGCGGCGCATAGGCGGAATATCATCCCATCCCTCCAGGATAAAGTTTTCATCAACACGCGGGCTGCCCGGGAAATTTATGCCGTACATCTCGCGAAGCTCCCTCTGGTATGTTGCAGCCTGCTCCCAGAGATGATGGATTGATACCATCTCGGCATTATCCCTGGAGATCATTGCCCTGACACCTATATCAAACTTCTTATCAGGCTGGTTGAGCAGGTATGTAAGCTGGAAAAGCCCGTCCTCGATCCGGTCAACACACGATAAAAGCACCAGGTGGGTAAAACCCTCCAGGGTCTTAAGATCAGTTACAAGGTCTGTCACCTTCTCCTTGCTGATGGTTATAAAGACCAGGTTATCACGTTGATAATCGATCTTTGAGAGTTTATAAATACTGTTAAGCTTATCTATCAGTTCTTTCATGNNGTTGTAATCAGGCATGTTCCAGTCTTTAATGACCTTCTTCTGGTTAGCCTTGTACCAGTCAAAATTGCGGACATACTCATTGGCCTTTTCCGCCTTCCCCTCCTTTATCAGTTCCTTGAGCTTGTTGAACCCGGCAAGAAGAGCTTCAGGCCGTGGCATGCAGCCTGCTATATACACATCAACAGGGATGTACCTGTCTAACTGTTTAATAGTGTTGTAGCTGTCATAATACATGCCACCGTTGATGGTGCAGCTGCCGAGACCAAGGACATATTTCGGGTTTTGCATCTGCTCATAGCTCCTGACTACCCGTTTCAGTGTCTTGATGGACAGGTAGCCTGAAATAATGATGACATTTGACTGCCGCGGAGTTGGCCTCATCTGCACCCCGAAACGGTATGCATCAAAACGGGGCGTCAGCAGGGGCGGGATCTCAATGCTGCCGCAGCCGGTGCCGAATCCCAGCACCCATAACGACTCTGCCCTCGCCCAGTTAAGGAAATTCTCAATTACAGGAATGCTATTGGGTTCGTAAATCTTTGGCCTCTCCCCTGAGAAATAATCCTTCAGAGGTTCTATTTTGATCACTTCACCGTCAGGAGTCTCAACCAGCTTTTCCTGGTTCTCCGGAGCGATGAACCTCTTACTATCTTCTATCATTAACTTTATATTTAAACTATTGACAATCAAATAAATACTATTATTGCAATGATTCCCAGCACAAGCGGTATCTTCAGGAACCAGGCTACAGACTGCTCAATGCGGAAGCGCGGAAAGACCATACCTACAAAGACCGACCAGAAATAGATAAAAAATGTCTTGATAATCAGCTCAATCCAGCTGGATGCACCACCAAAAAAGAGATTCATGAACAGGACCGCCTCAACAACATGGAGAATGGCAGCATTTGTCCGCAGGACGCCAAGGTAGGTACCGTGATACTCTGTCGGGGGCCCTATTGGAATTTCATTGGGGGCTTTAACAAGATTGAAAGGCGAATGACCAAATATACCAAGCAGTGCAAGCATAGCCGCGGCTGTGGCAAAAGGATTTGTAAAGAGCGTCCAGTTCAGGACACCCCCCTGCTGTGCTGCAACTATCTCTGCTATTGAAAGCGTATTGTACTGAATAGCCAGCGATATCACAGCCAGGGTCATGGGAACCTCTATGGTAGTAAACTGAGAAAGGCCGCGACTGATACCAATAAACGAATAGGGATGTCCTCCCTCACCCGCACCCAGAGCCATGCCCAGCATACCGAAAAACTGGAAGTAAAGGATCAGAATGACATCGCCGCGGAACGAATAATTCATCCAGAGATCAGATCCGGTGACCATCGGCATGAAGAGGAACAATCCAACCCCTCCTGACAGTCTGAATACAGGGCCAAGATAAAACATAACCCCATGGGTTATCTGAGACCTGACGGCATAGTTCTTCACCAGGTCGATCCATGGCTGGTACCAGGGAATACCGTACCGTTTGGCTACCCTCGCCCCTATCTTTCTCATTAACCCGCTCATCAGCAATCCCCAGTTCAGGACTATAACCAGTCCCAGGAGAGTAAAAAGCAATTTTTTAAAATCGAAATCCATTGTCGGTTAAATTCTGCGGTTAATACATAAGGAAAAAGAGCACAACGGTGTAGAGAACGATGTGCACCATGTATGTCTGTCCATTGCCTCCGTAGATCCTGCGGCCAAGACTGGCAAGATCGTGTATCATATTACTCATGAAATTCCAGAAATTCGTAATACCCGGCAGCACCATAAAGCCGAGAGCTTTATTATAGCCCGCAAACATATTATATGATACATGTGTCGTTTCAGGCGTAAAGGGGCGCTCACCCGAGTATACAATATTAAACTGTTTAACTTTCTGAGCCTTACGGCTGAAGAACATCAGCCAGCCCAGCAGTATCATAAACATTATTCCGACAGTAATCATTATTGCAGGCCCGTTCCAGTATCCTATGGGTGTGGCTGCCAGTGTCCCGGTCCATACGAGCCCGCCTTCCGGGAAGTATTCTGAGACCAGGTTACCGATGGGCTTCAGTATCAGGTCCGGCCTTGCGCTGAAAATCATTATCCCTATTATCAGGATATAGATTGGTATCAGGAACCAGACGGATATTTCTTTAACATTCCGGTGATTATCTTTCAGCTGGCCCAGAAAGACCGAGCTTATCAGTTTGAAAAGGTAGAGGAATGCAACTATTCCTGCAAAAAAGACAATAATGCCCTGGAAATACCATCCTTTAAGTATCACAGCATTATACAGCAGCCATTTGGCACCAAAGCCTGAGAGGGGTGGCACGCCAGAAAGTGCTATTATACCTATCAGCACGGCAACAAAAGCAAGCGGCATCTTCTTTATCAGACCACCCATCTCGTACATGTTGTGGGTACCCACCCTCAGTACTACGGCTCCTATCGTGAGGAACAGTATAGCCTTGTACATGAAGTGATTGAGAGTGAATGTGAATCCTGTCAACCATCCCAGGTGGGTCATCATTGAGAAGCCGAAAACGATATACCCGAGCTGCCCGATGCTGGAATAGGCCAGCAGCCGTTTGGCATCTTCCTGGAAGACGGCACCCATATTTCCGATAAGAACAGTGAGGGCACCTGCCCAGCCAAGGATATAGGTGATGCTGCCGGTCTCAAGGTTTCTGCCCAGTGATCCCAGGAGGATGATGATACCGAATACCCCTGCCTTGAGAAGAATAGCAGATACCATAGGAGAGACATCACTCTCTGCCTCGGCATGCGCCCCCGGCAGCCATATATGAAGTCCCAGCACGGCTGTTTTGGTTAAGAACCCGATGAGTATCAGGGCGAAAATCACAGGTACATGCTGTGTCACTGCTCCCAGCACCTCAAGTGAAAGAGACATCTGGCCTGCCTGCACAAGTGCAAACCCGGCAAGCAGGGTATATGCTCCTCCTGTTGAAAAGAGAATGTAGCTTAATGCATGCTGGACCGATCTTTTTCCCCTGATGATGAGGAAGTATGAACCGGCCGTCATAATCTCCCACCCGAAGAAGAACTGCAGCATGTTCTCGGCGGTTATGATCTGTGCCAGCCCGGCATACATAAGCAGCGCCACCGGGTAAAAACCTTCGCGCCTGCCTTTATAGGCAAATCCGGCTATCAGGGTAAGGGTGCCCCCGATGAGAAATATCCCGCTGAAGATGAACCTTAACATATCCTGCCCCTGGTAGTCGGACATCAGCAAAAAAGCAAACACCGACAACCCTAAAATGGAGATGGTGTTTTTTATATAGGCGGGGAGGAAGTCAATTGCGTATATTAAAGCTATGAATACCAGCGGAATATAGTTTATTGTTCCTCCCGCATCAACCTGCAGGCCGGCAAAGTAGCCGGTCACATAGAGTGCCGTGCCGACAATGATCACCGGGAGGCTTTTTTGCCATTTCGCGCTGAAAGCCGGAATCTCTTCATTCTTTTCCTTGATAGCATGGCCGAGCCACCGGAACAGGTAGATAGCCTCAATAAATGAGCCGGTAAGTATCAAAGTGAGCCATAGATAATCGCCGGAGCCGGCAAGCTCGATCATCAGCTGCCACTTGGCAAAGAATGAGGGGAACGGGGGAAAGCCTATAAGGGCGAAGATAAATGTTCCCATAAGAACAAGCAGCCATGGCTTCCGCCGTAAGGCAGCCCAGCCTTTCAGGCTGTCTGAGTTGATTATGCCGGCGATCCAGAAGAGTCCTGCCTTGGCCAGGAAATGCGTCAGCAGTATCCCGAAAGCTATAGCCCTGGCTGTCTCGCCTATCACCGGTGTCAGGCCTATAATACTGACAATCAGTCCTACCTGTCCCACGGATGAATAGCCCAGTAATCTTTGTGGATTTGTCTGTTTCAGGCCAAGGAGATTAGATCCCAGGAAAGTGACCAAGCCGGCTATCACCATAGCCGTATAATAGGCCTCTCCGCCGAGGGGCAGCAATTTATCAAGAACGAATAAACCCGCGGTGGCAGAAGCAGCCGACACCAGTGCGCCCACACCCGGGTGTGCGCCCTCATATACATCCAGTGCCCAACCATTGGCAGGAAAGGGTTTAAGCTCAAGCAGGACAGCGAGTATTATCAGGAAGACAGCCGTCGCCCCCCCCTTGACTAGAGTCAGGTCCGCCCCGATGACAAGGTCGATGTTCAGCGGNNTAGGCGAAGATGATGCCGATCAGCAGGAACACCGAGATGAACTGCGACACGACCAGATATTTGAAGCCGGCCGCCAAGGCTTGCCCATCGTTTTTGGCATGCTCGGACAGCAGCACCAGACCGGCAGTGGCAATCACGGTCAGCTCGAAGAACACGAACAGGTTGAACAGGTCGCGCGTCATCACCATAACGTTCAGACCCATAATGAGCACCAGCAGAATTACCATCATATTCTTTCCTGCCCTCTTCATCTCTTCATGGAGATAGAGAGCTCCGAGCAGTCCAGCCGCGTTGATGAGCAGGGTGAAAAGAGCTTCTCCGTATCCCATCTGCAGGTTGATGGAGAACGGAGGTCTGAATCCCCCGGTAAAGACCTGCACGGGTCCGGCTGCCGGGCCATTGATGAAATGAAGGAGCCATGAGCCGGATATGAGCGTCATTGCGCCCAGGGCAAGGTATACCAGGCTCAATGCCAGCTTCTCCCTTTTACCCAAAAAACCAAGCGCAAAGGCTACGCCCAGCGCTACCGATACCAGATGAACGGGTCCTACCATTTCAGATCGGTGTATGAGTTAATATCAAGTGATTTCTTCTCCCTGAACATACGCAGCACATAGGCCAGCATCAGCGCCGTGACGCCGACACCGATGACAATGGAAGTCAGCACCAGGGCCTGTGGGATCGGGTCAACAAACAGGTTAATCGTGTTTGACGCATCAATGGACTTGTCAATGATGGGTGCAGTGCGGTTCTTCAGGTATGACATGCTTATAATACTGATGTTCAATCCCGTGTCAAATATTGCGAAGCCGATTACGATCTTTATGAGGTTTTTTCGCGTCAGCAAACCCCACAGGCCAATTATCATCAGGGCAAATCCGGTGACCATAGCGGTGAATTCAAGTGTAAGATATTGTGTCATAAGCTATAACTCATTTTGGGTTTCCTTCAGTGAGCCGATGATATTGGTCAGTTCCGATCCTACTTTCAGTCCAATCAGGACATAAATCAGCGGGATTACGCCAGCACTAAGGATGGTACCGAACTTACCTATGGGAAGTACATGGTTGTCGAGGAACCCCGCGGCCAGGAAGATTCCAAGTACGCCGATAATCACGTAGCCCACTCCCGATGTCGATTCTATCCATGCTATGATCCCGTGGTCAAACTTAACCTCGGGTCTTGACATAATGATCATCACCATTCCGGTGGCTATCACAGCACCTCCCTGGAAACCCCCGCCCGGTGTCAGGTGTCCGTTCATAAAGATATAGACGCCCAGCATAAAGATTGTAGGTACAAGCAAGGTGGAAGCGGTTGAAAGTATCTCGCTAGTTTTGCGCAGTGACCTCTCCCTGTTTTCGTCCTCTTTCCTTGCCTTAAGGAAGAACCCGACGATGGCTGCAGTAATAAAGAGTATGGTCACCTCACCCAGGGTATCAAAGCCCCTGTAAGTGACAACCACCGCGGTGACGAGGTTCGCCGCCCCCACTTCAGAGGCTCCGTTCTGCACATAATGCCCGGCCAGGGGGTTCAGCTGCTCACTGCCGTGAAAATTGATCAGTAATCCGCTTAGAATAACAGTAAAACCAACCAGCACAAGAAATATCAACCCGTTCTTAATCATTAGTTTTCCTTATTTTATTCAGTACGTAGAAGAAAATTATGGTAGTAAGTCCGCTACCTATCGAGGCTTCGGTCATAGCAACATCAGGGGCGGCGAGCAGCAGATAAAGCACAGATGCAAACAGGCCGATCACACCGGTGGCAATTATGGCAATCTTTAGACTCTTATTATGGATGGCAATGATTGCCAGCACCAGTATGATAAGCTCAAAAGAGAGCGCCAGTATCATGTTCATCATAACTCATCCTCCATCTCTTTTGAGTTATCCGTCTCTTCCTCAAGCATATCGGTCAAGGTCTGGCCGGTCAGTTTCTCACCCCTGTGATGTGCGGCGCGCGCTATCATGTTGGACGATACAGGGTTAGTAATAAGCACAAAAACAATTATGATCAGCAGCTTCCATATCCAACCCTCATTCACCATGGCCAGGCCTATCAGGCTAAGAATAGTACCAAGGGTGGAGGCCTTTGTGCCGGCCTGTATCCTGTTGAACAGGTCAGGCATGCGAACAAGACCCAGTCCGCCGAGAAAAATAAAGATCGCTCCTACAAGTGTGATAATGGCGCCGGCAATTTTTATCCCTTCCATCACAGCCCCCTTTCGATATACCGTGCTATAACCACTACGCTTACAAAGCTCAGCAGGGCGTAAACAAGCGCCACGTCAAGATAGATTATCCTGCCCGCAAAATGAGCTATCAGTGCAATCACCGAGACCGAGATCACAGTCATGACATCAAAAGATATCACCCTGTTCGAAACATCCGGCCCTTTTATAAACCGGTAAAGCGACAGGAATATTCCGAGTATCATCAGAATACCGGCAGCGATTAAGATTTTATCAACCATAAATAACCTCCAGATATTTTTCAAATTTTCCTATTATCTCCCTGCCTGCCTCTTCAGGATCAAGCGTCTTCACATCAATCCAGTGTATATAAAAGGTATCACCTATAATATCTATGGTAAGCGTACCCGGGGTAAGCGTTACGGAGTTTGCCAGGATCATTCTCCCCATGGGAGATTTCAGCTTCGTTTTTACTTTAATTATTCCGGGATTGATGGGCAGCTTCGGGTTAATTACCAGCAGTGCAACCTTGAAATTTGATTTAATCAGTTCCCAACCAAATACTACCAGGTAAAGGAATGTGTAATAAAACATTTTGGGGGTAAAGCGAAGCTTCCCGAACACCATGCTGTTTTTCCCGAACGCTATTGAAAGCCCAGCAGCCAAAAGTAGTCCAACAGCAATACTGACAGGCTCAAGGGTGCCGGTCAGCATCAGCCATATCAGGAAGAGCAAAACGAACAGATTAACTATATTTCTGATATTCATATAATTAGTTTAGGTAAATAATTATTGATTATAACCAGGTTAGGTGATCCTCAAATATAATATGTTATTTGATTTTTTTGATGTGTCTCGCCCTAGAAAAACCTTACACATTTGGTTAGAAAACTCATCACCCAAAGTACGGATAGAAAATTTAGTGATAAATAATTTCAAGGTATTTCTGCATAAACCGTATTTAAAACATGCTGTTCTAATACTTATTAAGCCGGATTCAATCTCTTTAACGATTTTAATCATTTCCCCATCTGTCCTCCTCAGGTAGGGATTTCGACTTTTTGGCTCTAGTTTTACGTAAGTTTTTGGGCTGATTTTCATCCTGAATAGTTTTTGATGTGACAAGCTATTTCAGGACGAGACAGTGTCAGCAATCCTATATTTTAACGAAACAGGTGAACTGATAAA